>MGIN01000032.1 GCA_001793775.1 Candidatus Wolfebacteria bacterium GWA1_42_9 | reverse complement strand
TGGAGTTTACACGAATACCATCCGACATCAACACGGAGAAGGGAAGTGCCCTAACGAATTCGAGACATCCTATGCTCCAGAGAGACCGGAGATTGTATACTGTGAAAGTTGTTACAATAGTGAAGTCGTATAATTATAACTTTCATCCCGAATCTGTTGAGGGGTGAGCAATGCTATAATGCGGAAGTAGTCTAGAGCCATTTACCTCAATATTTACGTCATCTGATAACGTAAATGTTATATTTGACTTATTTCAAAAAAGGTGTATTATTAAAACGCTCTTAGGTTCTTTCAAATTAAATTAAAAAAGAAGGTCCTTCCTAAAGAAGCGTAAATTAGATTTAGTTTTTTGAAGTTTGCATGTCCAAGAAATTGTACGTGGGAAATCTTTCCTACAGCACTACCCAAAATCAATTGTCCGAAATGTTTTCTGAAGCCGGACAAGTGACTTCGGCGAACGTGATTACCGACAAAATGTCGGGACGTTCCCGAGGATTTGGGTTCGTGGAGATGGCCAACGATGACGAAGCCGAGAAAGCGATTGAAATGTTCAATGGCAAAGATATGGAGGGAAGAAAGTTAATCGTCAACGAGGCCCGTCCTCTGAAAGAAGGTTTTTCTCCTCGAAGATAGGCTTGTCTTTAAAAAAGCCAAAAAACACCCCGAGTTTATCAAGGGGTGTTTTTTATTCACCCTCCCAAGTTTTACAGGGTAAAATTTGGGAGGGTAAACATACCGCTTTAGCGACGCTTTTCGTATACGATTTTTTCGTTTATAATGGATTGCTATGAGTTTTAACGGTAACGGAAGAGAATTTATTCCCGGACAAGATTTTAAATTAAGTCGTTCCAAACTGGAACTTTTTGTTCAGTGCCCGCGCTGTTTCTATTTGGACAGGCGATTGGGGATCACCTATCCTCAAGGGCCGGCTTTCACCTTAAATTTGGCGGTGGATACCCTTTTGAAAAAAGAATTCGATATTCACCGAGCGGGAAAAACAACTCATCCTTTAATGAAGGTCTACAAAATAGATGCCGTTCCTCTTCAGCACCCGGACATTGGTACCTGGAGAGAAAATTTTAAAGGAATCACTTATTATCACCAGCCAACCAAACTGACTATTTCCGGAGCAATTGACGACGTTTGGCAGGATAAAGACGGCCAACTGATGATTGTTGATTATAAAGCTACCAGCACTAACGAAGAAATTACCCTTGATTCTCAATATCGGCAGGCCTATAAACGCCAGATGGAGATTTATCAATGGCTCTTTCGAAAAAACGGTTTTGATATCTCTGACACCGGCTATTTTGTTTATGCTAACGGCAAGAAAGACAGGGAAGCTTTTGATGGAAAGCTGGAATTTGACGTTCAAATCATATCTTATCAAGGAAACGATTCTTGGGTGGAGGGAGCCATTACTAATGCCAGAAAATGCCTGGAATCAAAAAAACTTCCTCCCAGCTCTCCTGATTGCCAGTTCTGTCTTTATCGTCAAAGGGCCGGAGGAGTGGAGACCAAAACCCAGAGATTAGATATTTTTTAGAAACTATTGTGTTATAAGTTAGGAGTAATTTTTTTGATATTTATTTTATCTCCTACTTGAATATTCAGTTTGTCGGCGGTCCCGGCATTAATTTCCAAAACTTTATCGGCGGATTCTTTTGGAGAAATCACTACCGGGGACTGGTCGGATAAGGGGGCAGGGACGTTTTTACTTAGATCCACTATCTTGTCTCCATTTATCCAGACAAAATCAAGATTAAATTTCATGTCTTTCATCCAAAAAGAGGGGGTTGTCGGTTGGTTGAAAATAAAAAGCATTCCTTGGTTATCGGCTAGCGAACCTTTTCCGGAAAGCCCGATTGATTTTTTGCTCCAAGAAACCGCCAGTTCAGCAGTAATTTCTCCCTGGCCGATAGAGATTTTAGCCCAGTCATTGTCCTGCCAGTCTTTTGAAAAACCGGCGTTTTTTATTGTCCAATAAATGGCTATCAGCCCCAAAACCAACAGAACCAGGAGAAAGAGTAAAATCGTTGTTTTTGTTTGAATCATTATTTTCTATTTTATCAGAAAAGATTGTGGTAAAATAGAAGCGGGTATATGAAAAACTATTCCAAAGTCGGCAATCGCAAAGGAAGACCGGCCTATCGAACCTCGGCTCGGTTTCGGTTTATTCAAAAAATTAAAATTGAAAAAATAAGGAGCAGAAAGGATTCGAAATAATATGAAGACATTTTTTACTCTCTTAATGCTGGTTTTTTTGGGTGCCGTTGCCTTTGGTTTCTGGAGAACAGCTCATAATCCGACCAATATCAGCAGCCAGAACTTGGATATTGGCATCAAAGGCCTTTCTGTAACCGACGTCCGCTTAGGTGATGGTCCGGCAGCCCAAAAAGGGGATAAATTGACCGTTCATTACTTGGGAAAACTGACAGACGGAAACGAGTTTGACAGTTCTTATGAAAGCGGAAAACCCTTTTCTTTTACTCTGGGGGCGGGCGAAGTCATTGACGGATGAGAGACGGGATTGGTAGGAATGAAAGTCGGAGGGAAAAGAAAATTAGTCATCGCTCCCGAGCTGGCCTACGGAGAGACCGGCACGCCTGATGGCTCTGTTCCTCCCAACGCCACCTTGGTTTTTGAAATAGAACTTCTAGAAATTAATAAGTAATTTAACCGGTATGACAAATAAAAAATTGATTGAAAGTGATAAAGCTCCCGATTTCTCGGCTCCCGACCAATCGGGGAAAATCAGGTCCCTATCTGAGTTTTACGGAAAATGGCTTCTTCTTTATTTTTATCCCAAAGATTTCACTGCCGGCTGTACGGTGGAGGCAGAAAAGTTCAGGGATAACTTTGAAAAACTAAAAAGCCTGGTGACTATCCTTGGAGCAAGTGCTGACGACGTTTCCAGCCATTCCCGATTTTGTCAGAAGTATAATCTTCCTTTTGATTTAATTTCTGATTCTGAAGAGAAAGTTATTAAGAGCTACGGGGCGGACGGCATAATTTTTGCCAGGCGCTGTTCCTTTTTGATTGACCCCAAAGGAATTATCAGAAAGATTTACGACAAAGTTGATCCCAAAGCCCATGCTCAACAAATTATTCAAGATTTGGAAAGGTTGTAAAAATATATGGGGATAAAAATTGGAGCTCATGTTTCTGCTGCCGGCGGCTTGGTTAAAGCCTTGGAGAGAGCCAAAAACATAGGAGCCGACACTATTCAGATTTTTGGAGCCTCTCCGGTTCAATGGAAAGCTCCTTTGCCTTCTTCGGAAGAAGCAAAGGGATTTCAATCTTTAGCTAAAAAATTAGAGATCGGTCCTGTTTTTCTTCACGCCCCTTATTTGATTAATTTAGCCAGTCCTAAAAAGAATCTGGCCAAAATCTCCTGCGAGCTTCTTAAAAGTCATCTGGAGATATCCAATGCTTTGGGAGCGGAGGGAGTTATTTTTCATATCGGTTCCAGAGGAGAAGGAAATGAAAAAGAAGCGGAGAAGATGGTTATTCACGGCCTGAAGGATATTCTAAAAAACATTCTTTCGGGAAAATTACTGATAGAAAACAGCGCCGGTGCCGGCAACTTGGTTGGTGATAGTTTGGAAGAGGTCGGAAACATAGTAAGAGGCGTTGATAATCGAAGGCTTGGATTTTGTTATGATACTGCTCATGGCTTTGAATCGGGAGTTTTGGTCGATTTCTCAAAACCGTCTTTGGATAAATTTACCGGAGAACTGGAGAAATTGATTGGTCTTGAAAAGTGGTGGGCGATTCATGCCAATGACAGTAAAACTCTCCAAAAATCCAACAAAGACAGACATGAAAATATCGGAGAGGGATATATCGGCCAAGAGGCCTTTTCCAATATGTTGCGCCACCCGGAATTTAAAACAAGACCTTTTATCTTAGAGGTGCCCGGATTTGACGACAACGGCCCCGACAAAAAGAATATTGATATCTTGCGAAATCTTATCTAATCTTTATTTATATACAATAATAAGAAACTTATAAAAAGCAAAAATTTTCGTACTTTCGTACAATTTCGTATTTTGTAGCTAAACCATGAAACCTCTTGCTATTTTTGACATTGACGGCACCATTTTTAGAAGTTCCCTGGTAATTGAGTTAACCAGAGCTCTGGTTAGATATGGCGTTTTTCCTCCGATAGCCGAAAAAGAAATAGAGCACCACTATCTCAAGTGGGTTAATCGTAAGGGAAGCTATGAAGATTATATTAATCGAGTAGTTAAAACCTTTGATAGAAGAATAGAAGGTTGTTCGGTAGAAGATGTTAGAAGGGTCAGCGAGGCGGTGATTAAAGAACAAAAAGACAAGGTCTACCGGTTTACCAGAGATTTGATAAAAGAAATCAGAGGCAAGTATGTTCTGGTGGCTATTTCCGGTTCTCCTTTTGATATTGTTAAAATTTTTGCCAGAAAGTGGAAATTTGACGTCTATTTTGGCACTTATCATTTTTCTGAAAGAGGGAAATACAACGGCCAGATAATTTCTCCCTCCGCCGATAAAGAAAAAGTAGTCAGAGAACTTAAAAATAAAACTGGCTGGAGTTTAAAAAGATCTATTGGAGTAGGGGACACGGAAACAGACATTGGTTTTCTTAAGCTGGTGGAAGAACCTATTTGTTTTAATCCCAACAAAAAACTCTACAACATTGCCAAGAAAAATGGCTGGAAGGTTGTTGTGGAGAGAAAAGACGTGATTTACCGCTTTTAAGTTAAAAGTTTTTAAGGTTCATAAAGTTATAAAGTTGAAATTTCAGATGTACAAACTTTATAAATTTTTCACTTTATAACTCAATTATGCTTTTTATCGTTTCCACCCCCATCGGCAATTTGAAGGATATTTCCCGGCGCGCTCTGGAAACATTGCGCGACGTAGATGTAATCATAGCCGAAAGCCCGGTAGATTCTTTGCGTCTGCTTAATGCCTATAAGATTTCCGGGAAGGAAATCATCAAATATAATGACCGAAATAAAAAATCGGCTTTGAAAGTAATTTTGGATATTCTGAAAGAAAAAAACGCCGCTTATATTACTTCGGCCGGAACTCCATCGATTTCTGACCCGGGAGGGGATTTAGTAAGAGGGGCAAGGGAAAAAGGCATAGGGATAAATGTTATCCCCGGGCCATCGGCTTTGATTTCAGCTATCGCCGCTTCAGGTATCAGAGCCAGAGAATTTACCTTTGTCAGCTTTCCTCCCAAAAAACAGGGGCAGCTGAAAAACCTTTTTAATAAATTTAAAAAAGGAGAGGGAGTTTTGGTATTTTTCGAATCACCCTTTAGGATTTTAAAGACATTAGGAGCATTAAAAGAAGTTGCTCCCGAGTGCTATCTTTGCGTTGCCAAAGAAATGACTAAAATGTTTGAAAATTATTTTACGGGTATCCCGGAGGAAGTAATAAAAAAATTGGAAGAAAAAAAAGAAAACCAAAAAGGAGAATTT
>MGIN01000031.1 GCA_001793775.1 Candidatus Wolfebacteria bacterium GWA1_42_9 | reverse complement strand
CCCAGTTTTCCTTTGGAAAGGTTAATGAGGATTATTTTCTTTTCCTTAACCAGCTTATCCAGGTCGATTCTATTTTCTTTCTGACCGAAAATATTGCGCAGTAAAGGATTAGAGAGGAATTGCCCCAGTTTGTTAACCAAGGGAATAATGGCGTCGGTATCAAACTTTTCTGACCAGTCGGCAAACTCAATCGCCCAGAAGCGGCGTACCATATCGTCTTCAATGTACTCCACCACCTTCTGGCGATAATTTCTGTCGGTTAGCATAGAAATCATCCCCCGCATAGTCGCGTGAGGATAATCCAAAAGAGCTAAACAGGTAAACCTAAAAACATGTTCCAAACGAGGAGTCCAATTGGCCCCGAACTGTTTTTCCATCACTTCAATTAAACCTTGGGTCAATTGGTGTTTAAAAGACGGGTCAATATTGGCCAGCGGGTTGAAAGAAACGGGAAATTTATCGTCGGCCGGATCAATGATGACTACGTCTTCTATTCTTTCCCGGGGGATGAAATCCAAGGTAGCATCTACAATATCGCCGTGAGGGTCAATTAAACAAACCCCTTCGCCATAAGTAATATCTTGACGAATCATTAACTCTAGAAGCTTGGTTTTACCTACGCCGCTTTTCCCGACGACATAAAGGTGGCGGCGCCGGTCAGCTCGCTTGACGCCAAAGATAAATTTCTTTTCTTCCAAGGCGGCCACGTAATTAGTGCGGCCGATAAAAGTTACTTCCCTAGGGTCTACCTTTCCGTAAATCGGCAAATCTGGCGGCGGCGGAGCATATTTGATTATTTGGATTCTGCTTCTTTGAGCCATAAAAATTTGTTTTTCTAATCTAACGCCCCCAATTCTTTCAGAAAATTATAATAATCCCGCAGAGTTTTTTTGGTATCGTCTAAAGAAATTCCCAGATGGGGCGTGTGAACCAAATCGTTTCGCAGGCGATGAGCCTCCCAGACACCGTCGATATTTCTCATTTCTTCCCCTCCTAATCGGGAGAGTCGGTCGGCAAAATGCTCTCCAACCAAACCCATATTCTTTAGAACCTGATCCACTAAACTGTCGGCGGCAATAACGGAGAGCCGAAAAGCCTCGGGGGTTCCTTTTTTAAAGAGCAACAGAATTTTCCCCCACTCTTTCAAAATCAAAGAATCTTTTCTGGCAGTGATGGTCGAAGCATACTTTTCCGGATTGCGGACAAATTTGGGGCGATAGGGAATTACTTTAAAAAGAGCATAAATAAAAAAGAGAAAAAAAACAACGTCCAAAACAATAACAACCAGGCGAGTGACCTCCAGAATTCCCGAAGAAAAAGAGATGATAGATTCCTCCATATGAATTTTTTGAAAATTATTTGAGTTCAAATTTTTCCAACCCCTTTTCTTCTTCACTAAAAATAGACAGTCCTGCCGACGCTCCCAGTTTGCGGCTGGGAAGCCGTTTAATATGAGGAGCGGTCAAAACATAGTACATCGGCGGATGAAAGAGAGTTGCCATCGCTTGAGTATTAAGGTAGTAGGATTTGGAGCCAAAATTCCAGTTAAAGAAGTAAGAACTGATTAATTTTCCTATAAAGGTTTCCGGGGGGGGTTTGGGGCGACGGTAATTATAAATCATTCTCTGTTTGCGGTAACGAACTCTGGACTTTGGTAAAATATGCGGCCAGTTCCAAATCCGGGTACGGGTTTCTACCGCATAATTGTTGATAAAATAATTGAGATTCAAAGCCGAATATTGATTGAAAGCTCCCCTGATTCCGCGCCGGGGGAATCCTTCGTAAAAAGTGTCTTTGGGAGAGAGATAGATAAAACGGACAAGAGTATTGAAGGCATGCCGTTCAATGTTCTTTTCAACAGCCTTAATAAGTTCTATCTCCCCGGGAGTACGAAGATGAAATTGTTTGGTAATATCGGCCGCTCCCTCAGCCACTTCCCGTATATTTCCGGATGTCTTTTCTTTCAACTCCTCAACCAATTTTTCCCCACGTTTTCTCCATCTGGGAGGCAGAGTCGGCGCGCAGACAAACTGGATGCCGACAAACTCGCTCTTTTTCACCTTGCTCAAAACCTCCAAAAAAACGGAGATTGGATCATATTCTTTTTCTTCAGAAGGAGATTCGAAGTCCTCGTAGGTTCTTAAAGGATAGGCAGGATCTTTTCCCAAAACCATTTCCGTTCCCCACAATTCGTAGTTCTTTTTATAGACCTCCTGCATCGTTTCCGGAATTTTATTCAGATAATCTTCGGCTTCGGTTATTTCCACGTCGGGATAATAGGAAAAAAAGGCCGCTTCAACAATATCCTGGTATTTTCTAGGAGTCCGGATATAAAAGTGAATTTCCCCTCCCAAGCTGACCAATTCAAAAGAGTGCCATAAAGTTATTTCCCCATCCCAATTATATTCTTTTATGTCATTAGGATAATTCCCCAGAGAATGAATCTGAGTCAGAACCTGTTCCATCGCTTTGGGATTTTTTCTAATTTCGCGAGGAATGTGAATTTCCAAAAGAACGTGCTTAACATTTGACTTAAAAAGCTCCTGGCGCCAAGCAATCCAAGCATTATGAGCTAAGGGCATCAAAATTACTAAGGCAATAAGCCACCAAGCTGACCCCAGAGCGTTTAAAATTACCTCCCAAATCATAGGATTATTTTAACACAATTCTAATCTTCTTCATGAGAGATGGCCTTTCTCAAAATTTCTTTTAATCCGGAAATGTCCACCTGTCTTTTTTCTCTTCCTCGGTTTTTGGAAGGAGCGGTTCCGGAGAGCGATGCTTCTTCCTGAACAACCGGTTTTCTTTTCCCTTTAGGTTTCTTGGAAGGAGAAAATTCTATTCCCAAAAGAGCTAAGTCTTCCGTATCCTCACCCACATCTCTTTCTTCTCTGGATTCGCCCGAGCGTTCTATCTTCTTTCCCAACTTTTCCAAACATTCGTCGCAGTAAGGAGGACCCTCCCCACTAGCGCCGGAAGGGACCAGCATCACCTTGCCGCACTGGGCACAAACTTCCCGATGAAGCTCCGTCTCCTCACCAGATTCCAAGGAGGCGGTTATTCCCATCATTCCGCTCCAGCGATTGATTTCGTCCTCTACGATTGCCCGCGGCCGGGCATATCTCTTCCGAGATTCATTAATAATATCTTCCGTATCAACCTTCTTTTCCTTTAAAACCAGCGGCGGAATAGTTCGGGCCGAGAACGGTCTAGAGGTCACCCCGCGACTCATTAATTTAAGATAGATATGATAGTTGGGAAGATTAACCATATCCTGAGGAGTAAATTCAGGAGCCATTTCCTCTTCCAAAAATTCGGCATCGGATGCACCTATCCGGAAAAAAATCATCGTTCCCACGTTTCCAAAAACCGCATCTCTTACCTTAGTAGAGACATCAGTCACCAGCTGGCCGATATATTGGTGAGCAATAGTCAGGTCGAGACGATATTTTCTGGCTTCCGACAAAATCCCGGCAAAAGAATCGGTAGCAAAATTCTGAAACTCGTCCACATAAAGATAAAAATCTTCTCTTTCCTCTTCGGGAACTCTTACCCGCTCCATTGCCGAGAGTTGAATTTTAGTGATAATCATCGCCCCAAGAAGCGCCGAGTTGTCCTCGCCGATTCTTCCTTTGGAAACGTTTACCAAGAATATCTTTTTTTCGTTCATTATCTTAAAGATATCTATCGTACTCCTGGACTGGCCAACGATGTTGCGGATAATAGAGGTGGAAAGAAACTGGCCAACCTTATTTTGAATAGGCGCAATGGCTTCGTTACGGAATTGATCGCGCCACTGTTCATATTCGTGAATCCAAAAAGCTTTGACCACCGGATCTTTGATGTTGGCAATAATCTGCTGGCGGTATTCCTGATCCACCAAGATTCTAATAATTCCTAAAAGAGTTGTTCCGGGAGTATCCAATAAAGCCAAAACAGCGTTGTTTAAAATATATTCCATTCGAGCTGACCAGACGTTAGACCAGATTTTGGTAAAGATTCCCATCAACCCCGAAGCCACCAGATGTTTGTATTTAAAGTCGGGAAGCTCCAAGACGTTAAAACCGATGTGATACTCGGTATCGGCCGGATTGAAATAAATAACGTCTTCTCTTCTATGCTCAGGAATGTTCTTGATTATTCCTTCCACCAGTTCCCCATGCGGATCAACTACGCAAACTCCCTCGCCGTTGGCGATATCCTGGATAATCATATTGGAGAGCATGGCCGATTTGCCGGTGCCGGTCTTTCCCATCACATAGACATGCTGGCGACGGTCTTTTCGGTCAATGCCAAAAAGCCGATCCTGATTGCGAAAATCGGTTTTGGCGAAATAAATAACGTCTTTAGAAGGTTCGGTTCCCATACCAGGTAGTAGAAATTCAAAACCCACTATCTATAATAGTATATCCTTTCCGACAATCAAAAAACAGCCCTGCTTGAGCTGTTTTATCTATCTTAATATATTTTCCTGCTCTCGTAATTTCGTACCTTTTCGTATTCCGTAGCTAACTTAAGCCACCCGATACATCCCATCCGGGCTTTTCTTAAAATGCTTCCGGTTAGCTAAATTAAGCAGAATTGTATTATGCTTTAAAACTCTCTGTTGAGAAACCATCTCAACTACTTTGTTTAGAGGCAAAGGACCTTTGGCTTTCAATATTTTTTTGAGAATCTCTCTGGTTGTTCCCGGGATAATACCAAATTCCCTGAGCGAATAAAGCCCTCTGCCCACCAAAACAAAACGAGGATCTTTGATTAATTCGTTATGAACCGTTTGAGGATGAGCCCGGCGAATATCAAATTTAGTCTTGTTGATTTCCTGAGCAATTTCCCGAAAATGCATCGGTTCTCTTTTTTTCTTCAAGACCAGATAGGACTTGTCACGAACAGTTTTAGGAAGAATCTCTCTCCACTCAGTCAGACCGAAATCACCAAAAGGATTAACGGCAAATTTTTTGGAGTTCTGAACGAAGTTGAGGGCAGCAAAATCTTTTAAGGAATGAGTTTTGATCACTTGATAAAAGAGATAGTCAAATTGTTTTTTTTCAATAACATCCTCTTTTTTGTTTTTGAGAAATTGAAGAAGTTTTTTAACAAACTCTTGATTATCTTTTAGAGAAGTCGGGGAAAGATACCAAAAAGAATGAAAGTCCTTGGTTTCCAAAAAAAGCATGGGTTTTTTAAAAATCGCAAAAAGAAGTTCCAGGTGCGACAAAGAAATCTGAGGATCTTTTAAGAGAAGTCGGACATCTTCGGTTAAAAACTCGACCCGGCGGGTTCCTCCCAAATTTTCCAGATAGTTAACGATCAATTCAAAAGATTTTTTGAGCTGTTGATGCTCTTCAACTGATTTTCTCAAAACCTTTAAAGCGGCCGCCTCAATTTGGCGGACTCTTTCTCGCGTGACTCCGTACTTTTCCCCCAGCTGGGCCAGAGTTTTAGGAGTGGTTTTCAATCCAAAACGCTGATTGATTACCTCCTTCTGGCGCCTGGCAAGAGAATTCAGTATCTTGTCTAAAGTTTCAACTAGATTCATATACTTACGCTTGTGCGACACTAATATGCCAATACCTGCGCACGGACTCTAATCCGTCCCCGTCGGGTCCATGATACGAATTAATACGAAAAAAACTTAGTATCCATTAGTATCATTGGCACCATTTGTATATTGGCATCTTTAACCTATCTATTTTTACCAGATCCGTGCCAAATAGTCAATACCGGGCTGGCAATAAAGATTGAGGAGTAGGTTCCTACCACCGTTCCGACAAGAATAACCAAGACAAAAAGCTTTAAAGAGACGGGGCCGAAGAAAAACATAGCCAAGAGCACTAAAACCAAGGTAAGGGAGGTGTTAATCGAACGCGCCAGGGTTTGATTAATGCTTTCGTTGACAGTTTCGGCAAAGGACTTGTTGCCCCCCCGGCGGAAAAGAAGATTTTCCCGGATTCTATCAAAAACAACAATTGTATCGTGGACCGAGAATCCCGCAATGACCAGAAGAGCCACGACAAAATTAGCATCCATCTCTATCCCTCGAAAATAACCAAGGTAAGCCAAAAGTCCCGCCGGAATAAGAACGTCATGGAAAAGAGAGATTAGGGTGACCACCCCATACTTCCAGGAACGGATTGGAAAAGAAACTTTTCTAAAAGAGACGGCCATATATAGAGAGATTCCCAAAAGAACCAGAATGGTGGCAATGATTGCTCTGTCTCTTAACTGCTTTCCTATCGTCGGACCGATCGAGCCAAACCTCATTTCTTCCACTTTTCCAAATTTTCCGGTCATGGCCGTCAAATATTCCTGATGTTGATTTTCCGAAAGGTGGGGCAGTCGGACAATGAAAGAGTTTGAGGAAGTTTCTTCCAAAACCATGGGAGATTCCACCTTCAAATCAGAAGAGAAAAAATCTCTGATCTCTCCCTCGTTTATCTCTTGATTTTCAAATTTAACTTGCCAGGAGGTGCCGCCCGTAAAATCAATTGCCAGTTTAAAACCAAAAACAGCAACACCTATCAAAGCTGCCAACATCAAAACTCCCGAGACTGACAGAAAAATATATTTTTTTCCGATAATGTTAAGCATGTTATTCAAATCGTTTATCACGAACGAATATGGTGAGTAAGCTTCTCGTTACCGTTATCGCCGTAAACATGCTGATAAGAACACCCAAAAGCAGAGTGAGAGCCAATCCTTTAACAAATCCGGAGGTGGTGTTAAAAAGAATCAGACAGGTAATAATAGTGCTGATATTTGAATCCCGGATTGAAGGCCAAGCCCGTCGAAATCCTTCGGCGATAGCGGAAATCCGGCCCATCCCTTTTTTAATTTCCTCTTTAGTTCTTTCAAAAATAAGAACATTGGCATCCACCGCCATTCCAATAGAGAGCAAAAATCCGGCGATACCGGCCAAAGAAAGAGTAACGAATATTTTAAATATGGAAAGAGAGAGAATGATATAGATTAAAAGTGCCAGGGAAGCAATTAATCCAAAAAAACGATAGTAGATAAGCATAAAAAGAACAACCAAGACGGTCCCGATAATCCCAGCGTAGATGGACTTTTCAAGAGAGTTCTTTCCCAAGCTGGCTCCCACCGTCTGCTGGTCAACCAAAGTAATCGGAGCCGGTAAAGCTCCGGCGTTCAATCTCTCCACCAAACTTTTTGCCTCTTTAAGGGTAAAATCTCCGGTAATGACCGCCTGACCGCCGGTTATTTTTTCGTTCACCCGCGGCTGACTGATAGGAGAACCATCCAAGAAAATCCCCACAATCCGGCCGACGTTCCTTTCGGTAATTTGTTCAAAAAGATCGGCCCCTTCTTTATTCATTTCCAAAGCCACTTGGGATTGGCCGGTAGTTTGGTTAAAATCCAGCCGAGCCGATTTGATGTGCCGCCCGTTAAGGCCAGTGGGAACATATTGGGCGCTCTCTCCCTCTCCCACCACCTCCCTAAAATCAAGGTAAGGTGTAGAGCCAATTTCATTGATCGCCTGGGACAAATCAGAAATTCCCGAAAGTTCCACTACAATATAGTATTCCCCTCCCGTCTGAGAGACGGCTACCTGCGGTTCTCTTACCCCAAAAAGATTGATTCTCCTTTCAATAACATCCCTTAATCCGGAAATAGTATCGCCAACGTCCACTTCCGTCAGTTGGGAGGTATCCACTCGGTAAGTTAGATGAGCTCCTCCGACAATATCCAGTCCCAATTTCCAAGGACTGACTTTATTAAACCAAGAAACCAAACTATTGGGATAAACAAAAAAAGCGCCCGCCAAACTAATTAGGAGAACCGCTACCAAAAAAATTGATGCCGTTCGCTTTTTCATTGGTTTTTAAGATACCAGAAAAAAACAAATAAAACAAGACTACGATACCAATAATACCTGCCTACCGGCAGGCAGGCGAATGAATACAAAAAATTTAAGCGGGGAATTTTCTAAAAAGAGTTGAAAAGGTTAGCAAAAAAATCACCGATGTGTCCAATAGCGACACCAAGCAATAAGAACAAAGAGAATTAACCTTAAATAATTGGACGTAAAGAAGATAAAGAGAAAAGAGAAAACCGACAAGGACAAGAGCAGCAAGTAATCGCCAAAAAAAAGAATTGGAAAACCGATAATAGAAAATAGTCAATACAAATAAGAGAAAATAAAAACTCATCCCCCACCAAGTCAAGGGAACACCCAGAAATTTTGCGTAGTCAGAAAAAATAACATAGTCACAACCCTTAAAAATAACACAAGGAGCGTTTACCTGACCTGACACTTTCCAGAAAACAAGAGAAACGTTTACAAGGCCGGCAGCGGACAGAAACAAAAGCAGAACAAGAATAAGTTCTTTATTTCTCATAAAGAAAACAGGTTTTTTTAATTTCAAAAGTCGTTGGTTATAAATCGCAGGTTAAATCATGAGCATCCCCCCGAAGAAGCGCCGCATTGGAGACAGGTCATACAAGTACCGGTGCGAACCATCATTCCCCCACAATTGCGGCAAACTGAGTCTCCTGAAACTATATTTTCCTCCTTATCTAAAGAGTCAGGTTGGTTATTCTTATTACTGTCTCCGTTCCCGACCGTCACCTTAACCGGTTCAGCGATCTCTTTTAAAATTTCGCTGGCTTTGGCGCTGCCGCCGTTTTCCAAAGCCGGCGACATCCCCAAATCAATCAAATCATCGGTTGCAAGAAACCTCAAAGCCAAATAGCGAAAAATATAATCAACGATGCTGGTAGCCACACGAATATCCGGGTTTTTGGTAAAGCCGGAGGGTTCAAAACGGCTGTAGATAAACTTCCGCGCCAGGTTTTTAAAAGGCACACCGTACTGCAGGGCCATAGAAACAGAAATGGCGAATGCGTCCAAAAGACCGGCTAGGGTGCTTCCCTGTTTGGCCATTCTGATAAATATCTCTGCCGGAGAGCCATCTCCAAAAGTGCTGTATGTCAGATACCCTTCATGACCGACGATGGAAAATTTGTGGGTCTCCGAGTGTCGTGTTGGCGGAAGGTGACGACGAACAACGGAAATTTCTTTTTTCCCCGATTCTTTACCTCGTTTCTTAGCTGAAGTGCTTAAGGGTTGGGCCGCTTTGGAACCGTCGCGGTAAACGGCAAAAGCTTTAATGCCCACCTTCCAAGCCATTAAGTAGGCCTCGGCAATTTCGTCTTTAGTTGTTTCGGCGCCCATATTAAAAGTTTTAGAAATAGCTCCAGAAATAAATGGTTGGACAGCCGCTACCATCTTTACATGTCCTTTCCAGGAAATAGAGCGCGTCCCTGCCGCTGGTCTGACAGCACAGTCAAAAATCGACAGATGTTCTTCTTTTAGCTGAGGCGCTCCTTCAACCGTCCCCTTTTCATAAATCCAAGAAACAATCTCATCGCTGACGTCTTCACCATACCCCAAACTCAAAAGAGACCGCTTAACACTGGTATTGACAATTTTCATCCAGCCGCCGCCAACCAGTTGTTTCATTTTTACCAAGGAGAAATCCGGCTCCACTCCGGTGGTATCGCAATCCATCATAAAGGCAATCGTTCCGGTCGGAGCAATGACTGTTACCTGGGAATTGCGGAATCCGTTTTCTTTTCCTAGAGTTAAAGTTTTTTGCCAAACGCCTTGAGCTTCTTTTAAGAGTATCTTGTCGTCCAGAACCGACCCGTCGATGACTTGGGCGGCCACTCCGTGCTTTCCGATAACTCGCAGCATCGGTTCGCGATTAACAGAAAAACCTTTAAACGGTCCCATCCGTCTGGCAATTTCGGCAGAAAACCGATAGGCCTCGCCCGACATCAAAGAAGTAATCGCTCCTGCCCAAGACCGGCCCCCGTCCGAATCGTAGGGCAGACTTTTGGTCATCAAAAGCGCTCCCAAGTTGGCAAACCCCAGTCCCAACTCCCTAAAATCATGAGCATTTTTGGTAATTTTTTGAGTCGGATAACTGGAACCGTCAACGATAATTTCCTGAGCCAGAATAAATATATCTACTGCTTGTTTGAAGGCTTTGATATCAAGATTTCCTTCATCGGTCAAGAATTTTAAAAGATTGAGAGAGGCCAGATTGCAAGCAGAATTATCCAGGTGCATATATTCACTGCAAGGATTAGAAGCATTAATGCGGCCGGAATTGGGACAGGTATGCCAATCGTTGATAATAGTGTCAAACTGAACCCCCGGATCGCCCGATTCCCAGGCGGCCTGGGCAATTTCGTTTAAAAGATCGTGGGCCCGATAGGTATCGGCGCTGGCTCCGCTGACGCGAAAACGCGTTCGCCACTCGCCGTCGGTTTCCACCGCCTTCATAAAGTCATTAGTAATTCGAACCGAGTTGTTGGCATTCTGAAACTGAACGGAAGTCCAGGCATCGTTGTTCAAGTCCGACATATCAAAACCGGCGTCAATCAGAGCTTTAACCTTTTTTTCCTCGTCGGCTTTACAGCGAATAAACTCAACAATGTCCGGATGGTCAATATTCAAAATCACCATCTTGGCTGCACGACGAGTAGTCCCGCCGGATTTAATCATTCCCGCCACCGAGTCAGCTCCTCTCATGAAAGAAACCGGACCGGAAGACGCTCCTCCTCCTGACAAAAACTCTTTTTTAGAGCGGAGGTTAGAAAGGTTGATGCCTGCTCCCGAACCGCCTTTGAAAACTATCCCTTCGGTTCTAATCCAATCCAAAATTGAGTTCATGTCATCTTCCACCGAAAGAATAAAACAGGCGGAGCATTGAGGTTTTTCTTTTACTCCCACGTTAAACCAGACCGGACTGTTAAAAGAACCTTTTTGGTAGAGAAGCAGGTGCGTTAGTTCATCCTCAAAAATTTGGGCTTGAGCAGAGCCGGAAAAATATTTAAGTTTTTCTCCCCATTCCCGGATTGTCTTTGCCACCCGTTTGATCACTTGCCTCAAGCTTGTTTCTCTCTCGGGCGTTCCCAATTTTCCCCGAAAATATTTAGAAGCGGTAATGTTAACGGCATTCTCCGACCAAAAATCGGGAAATTCTGTTTCTTTTTGCTCAAAACCGCCAACTTCGGCGTCATACTTTACCCAACGGACTTCATCAAAGGGATGAATATCTTTTTTGGTAAAAAATCGGGAAAGAGGAAGTGAATATTTATTGCGAACCACAGAATCTTTTCTGATTCTAGTAACCATGAAACGTAAAAGATTATTTTTTTATTCCTAGAGTATCAAACAATGTAAAAAGTATCGATACCAATATACAAATGATGCTAATTATACAAATATTAGTATCATTAGTAGATTAGTATATTCGAATCGCTACTTGTTGCAAATTCGCATCGTGCTATTTTCTTCTTTTTCTTCTCAAAAAAGTCGGGATATCCCAGATGTCTTCTTCAGATTCACTCGCCGACTCCTTTTCTTGAGAGGTTTTCTCCTCTCCTCTTTCCTTTCTTAGGCCTGAATTCATTCTAACCGACTGTTTTTGAAATGGAAGACCCTCGTTTCCGGCACTTGCCCCAAAATCTTCAAAGAGGGAGGTGTTTCTTCCCAGAAGAGATCCAAATCCGGTGGCAATTAGCGTTACTTTTATCTGGCCTTTAGCCAGCCGCCGGTCATAATAGGTCCCGAATATTATTTTAGCACCCGGATCGGCATTTTCTGAAATAAGTTTAGCAATTTCATTGACTTCGTGCATTTTCATATCTCGATGGCCGGATATGGCAAAGAGAGTCCCCCTGGCTCCGTCAATAGAGGTCTCCAAAAGAGGAGAGTTTAAGGCCAAGTTGGCCGCCGCCAAAGCTCTTTCTTTCCCCTGGCCAACCCCGACTCCGATAATAGCCGGCCCGGAGTTTTGGATAATGGTCTTAACGTCGGCAAAATCAACATTAATCACTCCGGGTGAGACGATAATTTCAGTTATCCCCAGCACCGCGTTTTTTAGAATTTCATCGATCGCCTCAAATGCCTTTTGGAGTGAAGTTTCTTTATTGATAACCGAAAAAATTCTGTCGTTGGCAATAGTGATGAGAGCGTCCACCCGGTCTTTGGTTCTGGCAAGAGCGTCCTGGGCAATCTGACTTCTTTGAGCGCCTTCAAAAGAAAACGGTTTGGTCACCACCGCCACCGTCAGCACTCCCAAGTCTTGAGCAATATCAGCAATCACCGGCAAGGCGCCGCTGCCCGTTCCTCCCCCAAGGCCGGCAGTTAAAAAAACCAAATCAGCCCCATCTAAACTTTTGGCGATTTCCTCCCTGCTTTCTTCAGCGGCTTGTTTTCCCAGTTCCGGATTCATCCCCCCCCCCAGACCCTTGGTTACTTGTTTACCGATATACACCTTTTTTTTGGCCGAGCAGTTTTCCAAATCCTGAACATCGGTATTGATAGCTACCAAATCCACCCCTCGGGGAAAATATTCGAACATGCGAGAGATAACATTTCCTCCCGCCCCGCCAATGCCAATCACTTTTATATTAGCAAAACGTCTGGTTCCCTTTTTGGAAAACTTCAGATTTATATTCTTCTTCTTTTTTTTCTTTCTCCGAGAAATTTTGGTGGAATCAGTTTTTACGTTTTTTTTCTGCTTTCTTTGTCTTTTTGCTCGCATTTTAACTCTCTTCCTAAAAAGAGAAGACTGAGCCGCTTTTTTTCTTCTAGGTCTTTTGAATTTTTTTACAGTCTTTCTTTTGGAAATGACTCGTTTCTTTTTTGGTTTGAGTTTCTTCATGCTTTTTTTGTTTAAGAGCGAAGCGATTGGCTGTAAACCCCTGCCTGCCGCCCGCCTGACGGTAGGCAGGGCAGGCAGGGAGCACCGGAGCACATAAATAATGATTTATGTGCTCGGTAAACTTTTTATAGTTCCGATAAGAATCGGAAATAAAAACTTTAATCTGAAGCCATTAGTGCTCTAAAAAATTTTCTCAGCCAAGACTCATTAAGAGGCTGGAGACGACCGGAAGCATTCTTAATAGCCCCGCCCTTCTTTAATAAATCAACTTTAGTCAAAAGAAGGCCGCAGGCAACAGCCATTTCTATATCATCAATCTGATCGCCAATAATCGGGCCGGAAGTCTCAAGTTCTTCCGAGGAAGGGAGTCCAATCTGGGCTGAAAGCTTCAGTTCCTGCCTGGCTAAATCCAAGACCCCGTCCATTTTGGCCCCCCCGCCGGTAATAATCGCTCCCGCCGGCAGTTTAGCCGACCGGCCCATATTTCTTAATTCTTCATTGACCATGGCAAATATCTCCCTCACTCTTACCTCAATAATCTCACAGATATACTTTCGGGAGACCTCAATAATTTTTCCTCCTCCCGATTCAATAGTCACCTTGTCTTTTGAAGAAACCTCCCGGGCCAAAGCCGCTCCCGAAGAAATTTTTATTTCCTCAGCCGCCGTTAGAGAACATCTCAGGCCGATAGCCAAATCGTTGGTGATATTTCCCGAACCAACCGGCAATACTCGGGCTGTTAGAATGCGGCCGTCTTGCCAGACAGTTAAACTGGTAGTCCCCAAACCAATATCAATCAAAACCGCTCCCAAATCTTTTTGGTGGCGCGAAAGAACCGACCGCGCTGCTGCCAAAGGAGAAAAAATCAAACTACCGTCAAAATCTCCCTTTTTTCCAAAAACCAAATTAGCCACCTTCAAAAAATTTTTATAGATAGAAGAAAAAACCGAAATAAGAACCACATTGGCTTCCAACTTCCTTCCCGAAAGACCGATAACATCCATTCCATCCACTTCAATATCATCAATAATAAATTCCCGGGGAAGAGAATGGACAATCTGCCAGCCAGCCGGGAGATTGACCGCCATGGATTCCCGAATCACCCGGTCAATGTCTTCCTGCAGGATTTCGAAATCCGGCCGGGGGATAGAAACAGCCGCCCGGGAAATGTTAAATCTGGTTTTAGTTCCGGAAATTCCAAAGACAATGTTCTTCAGGCACTTTTTGTCAAAGTGTTTGATTTCTCCCAAAACATCAAAAAGTCCCTTGACCGTTTCCTCGGGATAGATAATTTCTCCTTTTTTGATGCCAGCCGAATTTCTTTTGATGGTTTTTAAAACCACCAAAGAGCCGTCCTTTTTCAGCTCAGCCACTACGGCTTTTATTTGGGAAGACCCGAGATCAACAGCGGTTAAATACATGCCAAATTTTTACCCCGTTAGATAAAACAATATATCTTTGGGATGTTTCTATGTTTTAATAATTTTAATGAATAGTTGTTCTTATTTAAAGCGGACTATATATTTATCTAACGGGGTCTAAAAATTTGAGCATCCCGATCTCGCCACGAGGGCGGGATTTATTTAACAAACAAGATTTACAAAAGTTGGTTATCTATTGCTTTTATTCTATGAGAAAAACCACCCGGACGCAAACCATAAAAAATAACAGGCCAAATAAAAACGCCTGCGTCAATATATTTGCTCTTTTTAAAATCCATTCCTCAAGAAAACCGCTTCTCGGTTAAAAATTTGAGAATTTTTTCCTCCTTTCTTTCCATTCTTGCCCTCTCTTTTCGGTTTCTGTGGCCATATCCCAAAAGATGCAAAATGCCGTGAACCACCATTAATTCAAAACTCTGTTTCTTTTTTACTATGAAATCAGGGCAAAGATAAATCTCTCCCGCTCTTTTAAACCGGCTGGCAGGATTCACCCTCCCAACTTTTTTAGAAAAAAGTTCCGGAGGGTAAATAAAATCTTTCGGCTCAACAAAACTCAAAACATTGGTCACTTTGTCCTTTTTCCCAAAACGGCGGTTGATTCTCCTCATTTGGGATTCGTCTAAAAGAAAAAATTCCACCGCCACATTACCCTTTCTCAGGAAAAAGAAAACCCTCTGGGCAAGGGCTAAAATCTGACGCTCATACTTTTTTAATTTTTTCCGGGAAGAGAAAACGGCAATGCGATTCATCATAGCGACTCTAATATACTAATGACACACTAATTTACGAATTAAAAAATATTTGTGTTATTCGAGTGCATGAACCCTGACGGGGTCGAATAAGAATTCGAACGCGTATTGGTGTCGCTAAACCAGCTTCTCCTTTATCATTCGAGCTATTACCGCACCGTCAGCGCCGCTATCCGTTTTCGCCATCACCGCTTTCATTATATTTCCAAAATCTTTTTGAGTAGCATTGGGAAAATTTGCCAAGACCTCCTCAATAGTCTTAATCAGTTCCTCCTCTGACATCGGGACGGGAAGAAATTTAGCGATAAAATCCGCCTCTTGTTTTTCTTTTTGAGCTAATTCCGGCCGATTGCCATTAACATAGGCCAGGGCGGCTTCATTCCTTTTTTTAAGTTCTTTCTTTAAAACATCCAAAACGTCTTCTTCTAAAAGAGGTTTATCTTTACCTTTTTCTATTTCCTTGTTGTGGATGGCCGCCGCAAGCATTCTCAAAACAGAAAGCGAGGCCTCGTCTTTAGCCACCATTGCTTCTTTGAGTTTTTTTTGAATATCTTCTAAAAGCATGCCGAAAGAATCGGAATAAAAAATCTACCTGGTTCTCCCCAACTTCATTAATTTACTTATCTCCGCTTTTTTGTGATAACGATAAACGGCCGAGTCTTTTTTGGCTCTTTTGTTCCGCTCTCGTTGCTTAAATCTTTTTTTCTTGGCTTCTTTCAAAACTCCTGATCGCTGGATTTTTTTGGTGAATCGGTAAAGAAAAGAACTGACTGATTCCCCTTCTTTGCGCTTGACTTCAATCACGTTAGTTAGCTTATTATCTTATTTTTAATCTCCTCCAAACTTTCCTTAGGAGGACAATCAACGACGCTGTGAATCGAACCTCCGCCATCATCGGCGAAACGAGGAAGGATATGAATGTGAAGATGATCTATTGATTGTCCGCTCACTTTACCGTGATTAATGCCGATTGTAAAGCCTTCGGGATTAAGTTTTGATTTTAACAGCTCGGTTGTTTTCCTCACTCCGTCAAAAATTCTTCCCAGCTCCTCTCCCGAAAAGTTCAGAATCGTCTCCTTGTGTTTTTTGGGCAAGACCAAAGTGTGCCCGACTGCTCTCGGGAAGACGTCCAGCACTGCCGCGACAGCGTCATCCTCGTAGATAACATGGGCCGATTTTTTCCTATTGGCAATTTGACAAAAGAGACAATCCATAAAAACAATAATGCGAAATTACAAATTAATTATGCTCCTGCCTGCCGGCAGGCGGGAATTATGCGAAACAATTTCCCACTTTCGCAGAATTCGCACAAACTATTTTGCTGTTTCGCATCGTGTTATTCATTACATCCTCTTCCTCAACTCCTCCGCCACTCTTTTTATCGGCACCGTTTCCTGATTGCCGCTTTTCATGTCCCGCAAAATCACTACGTCTTCAAAAACTTCTCTTTGCCCGAGAATTAAAGTGAGTTCGGCTCCTTCTTTGTCGGCCTGCCTGAGTTGAGATTTCAGTGACTCTCTGGAAAATGACTCTTTGATTATAATTCCCTCCTTAAAAAGACTTTCCATCAGAGCGAAAGCTTTTTTCTTGGCCTCCTCTCCCATATAAATCAAAAAAAGTTTGTGCTGGTTTTTGGAAGGAGGAGAGACCTCCTGCAGTTTCATCGCTTCGATAATTCTTTCTACTCCCGGTGATATTCCTACTGCTCCCATCCGCGAACCCCAAAGGCTTTCGGAGAGATAGTCATATCTTCCCCCGCCTGCCAAAGCAAAGTCCACCCCTTCGGCAAAAACTTCAAATACCGTCCGGGAATAATAATCCAAACCTCTCACCAAAACCGGATCAATCATGTAAGGAATTTTGGATTCATCCAGATATTCCAAAACTGTTTTGAGGTGATTTTTACAGCCGCCGCAAAGATGGTCCAAAATCTGGGGGGCGTTAGTTTTATAGGGCTGGCACTTTTCTTCCTTGCAATCTAAGATTCTTAAAGGATTTTCCTTCAACCTTTTAATGCAATCCCGGCAAATTTTGAAGGATTTGTTTTTGTAATAATCCCTTAGTTTTCTGACATAGGCAGGACGGCAAACCCTGCAGCCAATGCTGTTTATTTTAATTATCAGTCCTTTAAGACGCAGGTCGTTAAAAAACTTGTGGGTGGCCGAAATAATCTGAGCGTCATAGACCGGATCGGTGGAATTAAGTATCTCAAATCCCATCTGGTAGAACTGCCGAAAACGTCCATGTTGGGGCTGTTCATAACGGAAAACGGGACCCAAATAATAAAACTTGGCTGGGGTCATGGTGTGAGAAAGACCGCTTTGAATGTAGGCCCGGAAAACCCCCGGCGTGTATTCAGATCTTAGAGCCAGAGAAGGTTCTTTGCGAGAGCGAGATTTGACCAAAAACATCTGCTTTTTAACAATTTCCGAGGTCATTCCCGTTCCTCTTTCAAAAAGCCGGATATCTTCCAAGACCGTCGGTTCAATTCTGGAAAAATCAAAAAAACAAGCCACTTTTCTGAGAGATTTTTCCAACCTGTCAAAATAAACAAAATCGCCCGGTAAAATGTCGTGCATTCCTTTAGGAGACTGGAAAGGAAACTTTCTTGATTTTCTGGAAGATTCCGGTTTTTTTTGCTTTCTTTTGGCTTTGGGGATTCTAATCATGAATTTAGCAACTCTAATATACTAATAACAGACTAATTTACGAATTTAAAAATGTTTGCCTTATTCGAGTGCATAATCCCTGACGGGGTCGAATAAGAATTCGAACGCGTATTGGTGTCGCTACTACTGGCTGTACATTGTTTTCTCAAACACCTTCATATCAGGAATAGGCCAGAGTCTTAAACGAACTAAGCCGACAATGGAATCTTTTTCCAGTGGTCCCCAATACCTTGAGTCCAAACTGTTGGCTCGATTGTCTCCCATCACAAAGTATTGATTGTCTTTCAAAGAGAAGCTGGTCTCTCCCGACCAGTCGTTGCGAAAGTCGGAAAGATATGACTCTTCCACGTAAAATCCATTAGGGTTTTCCTGGTTGTATATTTTTATTTTGCTGTTCTCAACTTCCACTCTTTCGCCGGGAAGGCCGATGACTCTTTTTATATAATAAGTGGAAGGGTTATACGGCGACTTAAAAACAACCACGTCTCCTCTGGCCGGTGGGTTAATTCGGTAACTGATTTCGTCTATCAAAAGATAATCGCCGTCGTAGAAACTGGGTTCCATACTGGCGCCGTTGACGATAAAGGGCTGAATCAGGAAATACTTAATTGCCCCTACGGCAATCAGGGCGATTAAAAAGACCTCAGCGATTTCCCAGACGGTAAACAAAAATTTACGCATAATGACCTAACACCAATGGCACAAGTGCCACGAACAGAACTTGGTATTATTAATAGTATTCGTCTATGTTCGTGGATTAGCGTTATGTTTGTGCTATTATATAGCACAATATGAAAACGTCAAATTTGAAAATTAAAGCTGTCCTCGGCCTAGGCAATCCCGCCCCAGAACATCAAAATACCTACCACAATGTCGGAGTAAATCTGATTGATTTTCTGGCCGACGGATCGAAATTCCAAAAAGTTTCCGGCAAGCGTTTTGAATATATCCAATTGCCCTTGTCCAATATCAGCGTCAATCAGCTTCCTAATCAGCGTAAATCTGCGAACAATTTGATTCTTATCAAGTTATTGTTATTTATGAATCAGTCAGGAATGGCGGCGCGGGAAGCTGTCTCTTATTTCAAATTAAAACCGGAAGAAATTGCCGTCGCCCACGACGACTCGGATATGACTTTGGGAAATTATAAAACCTCCTTTGACCAGCGCTCAGCCGGTCATAAGGGAGTTCAATCGGTTATCAACATCCTAAAAACTCAAAAATTCTGGAGAATCAAAATCGGGATTCGTCCACCGCAAGAAAAGGTAAGAAAAAAAAGCGAGGAGTTTGTTTTAAAAAAGATATCTAAAAAAGACGCGGTCACCCTGAGAAATGTTTTTTCCAAGATAACCGCTCCTCTATATTAATTTCGTATCAACCATTACGGTCGGTTATCTATAGTACTTGGAATTTATAAATGGGGCCAAGGCAAAAATTATTCCTGTGGACTTTGTAGGTCCATGGTTTTGGTTAATCCATGTTTATTTTCTTCTTTTCTTCCCGGGGAAATATTTCCAAAACTTCCAACTCAAGTTCTCTGTCACCGACGCGATATTTTCTTTTCTCTCCAACCATCGCTCCCAAGAGCGCCCGACCGACGGGAGATTCGTCGGAAATCAGCCCCTCTTCCGGATTAATCTGCTTAGTGTAAACCAGCTTAAACTCTCTGACAATTCCGTCAGGTAGTTTTACTTTGGCCCGGTCGCCCATTTTTATTCTGTCTCCGTTCTCAAGATGATTAATTTTCCCGTTATTACTCATAAAAACCAGAAAATTAGAAATTAGGAATCTTATCTAGGATACGACCTTTTACAATTAAAACAGCTCCTTAACAAAAAGAAGCTGTTTTAAAATTATTATTTTTAACGATTCCGGTAATAATAGTAGTGATGCTAAAGCAATAGGCGACGGTTATTCCTCCCGATATCTCTGTTCGGGATAAAATAACCTGATTGTTGTTTCTTCTTTTTTTTATTATTCGCACACAACTACAATTTTCGTATCCATTCATACCGTTTATATGTTGATGTAATTTTAACACATCCGAAGCCCAGAATCACTCCTGGTAGCTAATTATAGCACATCAGAAATAAAAAGTTAGTTATTGTGCTCTATAGCCGGAATATTTAGAACTTAACTGGTTTTATTCTGTAATTCGTAAAACTCCCTATAAACACCGTTTTTTATTCCCATTAATTCATCGTGCTTGCCTTGTTCTACCAATCTTCCCTTATCAAAAACCAAAATTTTATCTGCTTCCCTGATCGTGCTCAATCTGTGGGCAATAATAAAAGTCGTTCTGCCCTTCATCAGTTCCTCTAAAGATTCTTTTATCAGCTGTTCCGACTTGGCATCCAAGGCCGAGGTTGGCTCGTCTAAAATTAAAATATCAGGATCTTTCAAAAAAGCTCTGGCTAGGGCGATTCTTTGCTTTTGGCCAATAGACAACTTTATTCCTTTCCAACCAACCAGCTGTTTATACTTCTTGGGAAACTTATCAATGAACTCGTCGGCATGAGCTCGATTGACCGCTCTAACAATTTCCTTGCCAGATTTGCCGAAACTCCCGTAACTAATATTTCTTCCTATAGTGTCGTTAAAAAGAGTCGGCTCCTGCGAAACCACTCCCACTCTCGAGCGATAAGATTTCAGATTTATTTTTCGGATATCTTTTCCATCCACGAAAATTTTTCCTTTCTGAGGAAAATAGAGCCCGAGAAGCAGGTTTATCAGGGTAGTTTTACCAACACCCGATTCTCCAACAATAGCCATTCTTTCTCCAGGCTTAACTCCAAAAGAAACGTCTTTCAAAATATAGTTTTCTGATGTTTTGTAGGAAAAAGAAACGTTTTTAAAAACAATATCGCCGCCTATTTCCTTGAAAGGAGTTGATTGTTCCGGAATGTATTCTTCTGCCGGCAGTTCAATAATTCTTTCAGCTCTTGTCAGAGCAATAAAGCCATTTTGGACAACCTGCCAATTTTGTCCAAGAATTACAAACGGCCCGAATATCATCGCCGCATATCCGTTGAAGGCCACCAACTGACCGGGAGTAATCAGACCGTCTCTGACAAAAAACACCGAAAGAACAAAAATTGAAAGCTGACAGAGAGAAATCAAAATCCTCTGGACAAAATCCAATTTCATATAAATATCCATCATCCTCACCCATAAAGGAGCCGCTTTCTTCAAAAAACTTTCTCTTATCCTATTTTGTTCGTAATCCTCGGTCGCCGCCTGTTTTATTTCCTGGATATTATCCAGAGAATCCCAGGCTTTGCCAAAAGCTCGGTTGTAGGCTTTGTGCATTTTTGATTGGATGCCGGCCAAAGGAGGAACTGATCTCCACAACACCACCACGTACAACAAAATAGCCACTAGTAAAATCGCTGTCAGCTGCCAATTGATTAACAACGTTATTGCCAAAGCCACGACTATACTAAGAAAGCTCGGCAAAAGATTAACGGAAACTCTGGTTACTATTTCTTCCAACCGTCCGGCCGCTCTCATAATCCTGTCGCCTATCTCGCCGTGTTTCTTTTCTTTGTGGAGGGCGATGGGTAGTTCAAATAATCTTCCAAAACCTTTGGCCGTATATTCCGCTTCAAGAACAACTCCCAATTTTTGGTTGCTAAGACCTATCTTCCAATGAAGAACATCGCTTAAAAACTTCAAACCAAACCAGACAATAATAATTCCGAATATACTGACAAGAGACAAAAGTGGGTTTTCAACAATTTTTATAATGGCATCAAAAATCTTTCCGGCCATCAGCGGGACAAAGGCTTCAAAAACCGCTCCCAAGGTGCTCAAAATTACCAAAAACCAGACCGTTTTTTTATGAGGTTTTAATTCCCGGAAGAGTATAGAAACCCCTTCCCAAAATATTTTTTTGGAGAATCTGTTCTTTATTTTAGCCATCAGTACCGGTGGCAGGATTCGAACCTGCGACCCGACGCTTATGAAACGTCTGCTCTACCCCTGAGCTACACCGGCGTAAAAAGAGTATAAATTAGAAGGAAAAAAGTGGCAAGGGAAACTAGATTACTCTCTTTATAACCACCAGAGGTTTTCCCTTTTTTATAACTTTAAAAAGAATACCAATTTTAACACCAGCTTTCCTCCCCGACCCGCCAGCGTGAATTACTTTACCATTGCCTATGTACATAACAACGTGGCCAATTCCCTGAGGAAACTTTTTTGTGTAATAACCACGAGTTCCATGGAGGTAGAGAAGATCTCCAATTTTTAAACCTCTCTTCGTTTTGACTGTTTTTTTTAAAAACTCTGCTTGTTCAATAGTGCTTCTGGGCAACTCAACCCCAAAATGCCCAAAAACATATTTCACAAAACTGGAACAATCAAAAAATTTAGGAGCTTCTTTCATAGTAGCCCCATATTTATAAGGGACACCAACAAACTTTTTGGCAAAATCGGTAATTTTTTTAGCGTCAACGCTCCTTTTTCCGGACATAGATAAATTATAGTATGCGAAAAGCGTTAGCGAAAGCGCACATGCGAATAATTTCCAGACCCTTTGCTTTTAAAACGATTGTGGTATATTTAAGTTACGTACTCGCTGCACCTCTGGTAGACGACGCCCACCACAGAAATTCCCTCCTTTTATTAGGGGCTTAACAAGGCGCCTCCCCCAAAAATCCCGCCAAACATACCCCGCTAAACACGTCCCGCCAAAACGTCGTCGACACCATGTGCAAACCGCCCTCCAGCCGCGGCCATCCGTTCCTGTGTCAGCAAATGACCTCCGACAAGACACGGAAACAGCCGTGGCTACTAAGACCGCTGGAGCACTTGTCCAAAGTCCCAGCGGTTGCGCTTTTTATATTCTTGAAAAACCTTCCGCCAAAGTGTATATTAATAACGTTTTTGGACCGGTGGTGTAGCCTGGTTAACATGTCTCCTTGTCAAGGAGAAGATCACGGGTTCAAATCCCGTCCGGTCCGCATTGACAACTTTTTATCGGCATGACCTAATATCTTGAGGCTGCAGTGCGACCCGAGTACCTCGGTAAAATAAGTTGAAAATAATACAGCAGTGAATCTGCTGTATTATTTTCTGTAGCAACTATCACCTCCTATCGGTATAAGCAAATTTTTGATAAAATAGGTTTATACGAAAAGCAAACATCCGAATAGACGTCATTTTTGATATTAATACTTATATACATGAAAAAACCTCGCATTGCACAACTCGCCCCTTTGTGGATCCCGATACCGCCGAGAACATACGGCGGGATTGAGCTTATGCTCTCTGAACTCACCGAAGAGCTGGTGAGGCGAGGGTATGATATAACGCTTTTTGCCTCGGACGATTCAAAAACATCCGCAAAATTCGTTCCTACTATTGAAAAAGCGATTTGGCTTGATCATGAATTGAAAAATCCTCATGCGCCGGTGATGCGCATGCTGAAAGAAGTTTTCGATCGGTTTTACGAATTTGACATTCTCCATAACCATTTCAACTTTTTCATGTTTCCGCTTTCGCTTCGCCTCGACTGTCCGCAATTTCTAACCACCGTTCATCGGCCAGTGGACAAGCAGTACGCCGAAGTAATGAAGGCCTACAACAAAATAAAATTTGTGGCGATTTCCGAAGATCATAAAAAAAGCATGGAGGAGTTTGGCGTTCCCGTGTGCGGCGTGGTCTATAACGGCATCGATCCCACGCGTTATAAATTCGACGATTCTCCCGGCGACTATCTTTTGTATTTGAGCCGCCTTAACAGGGAAAAGGGCGTGCTGACCGCTATCGAAGTTGCTAGAGCCGCGGGGCAGAAGCTGGTTATTGCCGGAAACAGCGCAGGAAATGCCGAATGGTCTTTTTTTCTGCACGAAATCCAGCCGCGCCTCAATGATGAGAATATCTCCTTTCGCGGGCAAGTTAACTTCCAGGAGAAGGTTGAACTTTTGAAAAACGCCAAAGCGCTTCTTTTTCCGATTGATCGCCGGGAGCCGTTTGGCCTCGTTATGATAGAAGCAATGGCTTGCGGAACCCCGGTGATTGGTTTTAGAAAAGGTTCGGTGCCCGAAATAGTAGAACACGGAAAAACTGGTTTCGTTGCGGATACGCCAGAGGAGATGATTAAAGCGATAGGACGGCTGCCGGAAATTAACCGAAAGATATGCCGCAAGACGGTAGAAGAGAGGTTTTCTTTGAAACAAATGGTTGATAAATATGAAAAAATTTATGAAAAACTCGCATAAAAAACAAAAGAAACTCCGCATTGCCCAGGTAGCGCCTCTTTGGTTTACTATCCCCCCGAAAGGCTACGGCGGGATTGAGCGCATCGTTTCGATGCTTACAGAAGAACTTACGCGCCGAGGACATGAAGTAACGCTTTTTGCGTCTCCCGGTTCTCGAACTTCCGCAAAACTCGTCTCAGTTTTTGACAGGTCTCTCAGCGAGGCAAATATCCCCTGGTCAAATCCTATTTGGAATTTAAGAAACCTTTCAACGGCATTTGAGATGGCGGAGAAGGGCGAGTTCGACCTTGTTCATAGCCATTTGGACCTATGGGCGCTTTTTTTTCAAGGTATCTCGCGCGTCTCGGTAGTCCATACGATGCATAATCCGCTTTATCGTACGAATGCCGACGCGACCAAGGATGACCGATTGCGTCTTTTCACCGAAGAGGCACATCGCACCAATATCGTATTCATCAGCGAATCGGCGCGTAAACTTGCAATGATAGATATTCCTAAAAGCCGGGTAATCTACAACGGCATTGATCTCGAACATTTTCGTTTCAATAAGAAAGGCGGCGAACATTTTGTCTGGATAGCGCGGATGAACAAGCACAAAGGGGTTGAGAATGCGATTGCCGCCGCGGAGAAGCTCAACACAAAACTTCTTCTTGCTGGCCGCATTGATCCGACACAGCAAGAGTACTTTGATAAGATCATCAAACCGCATCTTAATGAAAACATAAAATATATGGGTGAACTGCAAGATAATGAGCTTTCGGATTTTTACGGTAACGCCAAAGCGCTTTTATATCCCATTGAATGGGAGGAGCCGTTTGGCCTTGTGGTTGCGGAGGCAATGGCTTGCGGAACCCCGGTCATCGCGTATCGCCGCGGTTCAATGGAAGAACTAATCAAAGATGGCAAAAGCGGATTTGTTATTGAAAGCGATATCGAAAAACTTGTTGCGGCGATGAAAAAAATTAATCAGCTTGACCGCCGTGCGGTTCGCAAACATGTAGAAAATAATTTCAGCAAAGAGCGAATGGCCGATGAGTATGAAAAACTTTACTATGAACTCTGCCCAAAATAAAATAGCGATTAAAAATATCAAGCCGAAGTTGGAGGAAAACATTGAGATACTGCGAGACCCGGAACTCGGCTATATTCGCGCTGGGCTCCCAAGATTTGCCGCACTCTTTGGCAGGGACTCTTGTATCGTCTCTTGGCAATTAATTGATTACGACGCTACGATTGCCCGGCGGACAATTGAGTTGCTTGCTGAATTACAAGGAAAAAAAATTAATAACGCCAGCGAAGAGGAGCCCGGGAAAATTATTCATGAGTGGCACCCGAATCCATCGGAATATAAATCGTTACAGTGGCCTTTGCCGTATTACGGTTCAGTGGATTCAACCCCGCTTTTCATATATCTTTACGGCCTCTACTATGAAAAAAGCGTGGATACCGAGTGGCTTGCAAAATATTGGCCGCATATTGTTTCAGCTCTTGAGTGGTGCGAGAACTATGGAGATTTTGACGGAGACGCGCTTCTTGAGTATGAGAGAAAAAATCCCGCTGGCCTTCTGCATCAAGGATGGAAAGACAGCCGGATGGATCACTTGGGGCTTAAGCCGCCGGTAGAACTCATTGAAGCGCAGGGGTATTACTATGCCGCGCTTCGCGAGGCGGCGGAACTTGCCCTAATGCTAAAAAACGAATTTCTCGAAAAAAAACTTAACGCGCGTGCTAAAAAATTAAAGGAAGCGGTCATAAAAGAATTTTGGCTTCCCGAAAAAAATCTTTTTGCCTTCGCCCTTTCGGAGTCAAAATTTCCAGATGAAAGAGTTTCTTCCAATCCCGGCCATCTTCTTTTTAGCGGTGTTCTTGACGACGAAGATGATAAAATTAAAGCGGTGGTGGATCGTCTTTTTCAAAAAGATATGTGGACGCCGTACGGCATCCGTACTCACGCTGAATCAAATCCCGACTTCAATCCCATGAGTTACCATCTCGGTTCTATCTGGCCGCATGACAACTGGATTATTGCTCAGGGATTGAAGAAGTACGGATATGTTCGCGAATATAAAAAAGTTAAAATGGCTCTTCTTGACGCTTATCAAGCAATCGGTGAAATCCCGGAGCTTTACGCGGTAATCGAGGGAAAAATAGAAAAGATTCCGGTCGCGTGCTCTCCTCAAGCATGGGCAAGCGGCGCATTATTAAATTTTATCTTGGAAAAATGAGAAAACTCCGCATCGCAACAATGGTCACTGGCCACTATACGACTCCGCCGCCGT
>MGIN01000030.1 GCA_001793775.1 Candidatus Wolfebacteria bacterium GWA1_42_9 | reverse complement strand
CCATTGCTTTTTATATCCATCTTAGCGCCTCGTGTTATCATGTGTTAACCATTGACAAGTCGGTTAACATAGATTATTCTCATAGAGTATGAAAAAAGAGTTCCTTTCCACAACCGAAGTAGCCAAGCTTTTGGGGATAAGCCGGGTAGCTGTTTTTAAAAAAATTAAGTCGGGCAAAATTAAAGCCAGGAAAGTCGGGCGTAATTTCGTGATAGAACGCAAAACTTTGCCGGAAATTCTGGGTACGATTTTGAGTTCCGGCAGAAAAAGCGAGATAGAAAAATCCGTAAGGAGAACCGTGAGTGAATACAAAGAGGCCTTGAAACTTCTCGGTCAGGAATGAAGCTGTTAACGGTCATCGAGGTGGAGTACGTGGCTCACCGCCTGGCCAAAGAGCTTCTGAAGTATGATGAGCCGATTCCTGACTTTGGTACCCGTTTCCCCAATATTCTGGAAAGCTGCCTCATGACGCCGTTTCAGGGTTTTGGCGGTCACAGATTATACAAAGGGCTTTTGGCAAAAGCCGCGATTTTATTTTATCTGATGGTTAAAAATCACCCCTTTCAGAACGGGAACAAAAGAATTGCGATGACGGCGCTCTTTTATTTCCTCCATAAGAATAAAAAGTGGCTGAAGGTTGATAACCGGGAACTTTACAATTTTGCGAGATGGGTGGCGGAAAGCAACCCCAAATTGAAGGAAGAAACCGTAAAAGCGACCGAAAAATTCATCAAGAGTTATATGGTTAACTTGGGTTAAGGCGTGATAAAGCATAAAGACAGTTGATGGAACAATTCGCCAGCCTCGACTAGCTTGAGTCTAGGCGGGCGTAAATTGGCGAATGGTTGGTGGGGGAGTTTTGGGGTGATATAATAATTTTGAGGAAAGGTGATTATAGCCGCAGATATGGACGTCTCGTCTCTGATTTTGAACAAGGTGGAAAAATCGAACAAAAAATATCCGGTGGAAAAATCAAAAGGCAAAGCCACGAAATATAACAAACTTTGATGGATTTAAATTGGAGGAGATGATATGAAAAAGATAAATAAGGATTATTACTCAAAGCTAGGTGTCTCGTCAAAAGAGTCGAATCTCGTAAATGAAGAGTTGGCGTTACCAGTTGGCTTAAAATTGAGTCCGTCTGCCAGGCCTCGCCGGGTCGAAATGTTGCAGGAAGCGATAAGCTGGCCTAGAGGGAAGAATCAAGATAATCGTAAAATCACCAAATTATATAAAAGCGGCGATTTTGAAGTTGCGGTTGGTAAGCCTGGCAAGGAAGCTGCGCCTGATTTTAAGCGCAAGCACTACATTACCGGTGAAACTACGAATAATCCTAACGACATGAATCCATCGGTTTTTAAAGCAGGTAAAAGAATTGAAGACAATCTAACTTTTAGTGATATGTTTGAAAGGATCGAGCATCTTATGCGCGCCGATGTTTTTGGATTAGAAATTCTTGGTATGTTGATTTTCCGTATGGCTTTTGTGCTTGATCACCAAAAAAGTAAAGAGGGAGGCTGGCGATATGTTCCTCCGCGAAATTCACTGGCGGCGCTCAAGAAAAGAATTCCCAAAATTAATAACGTTCCGACGGAAGTATTTCTATGCTTTCTGGATGTTCTGGCTTTGAATGAGGATGTCAAAATGCATACGCTGGGTCATGAAAATGCACAACAAGATTATGGAAGGGTAAATACACTTCTAACTTTCGTTCACCTGATAGCTGTTCTATTGGAGCGGCGTTCTTTGGCAAAATTTGCAGGTGCGTTCGCTAGGCCGCCTTCCGGTATGGCTCCGTTTCAGAAAACAGAAAGAGGAGGTGTTTTTGAAGTTTTTCCTCTTTTATCGCCCGATTTCCTGAAAACCTAGGTCCGTTTTTTGCCCCGAACCAGCTTGTGTTCCGGTGCGATGTCGCCGTTGGCTAAACGGGCATTTATTATATCGCAATATTTTTCGTCTATTTCCGCGGAAATAAATTGACGGTTTAATTTCTTGCAGACATCTATTTCTGCCCCACTGCCGCCAAAAAGAACAAAAATTATGTCTCTCGGTTTGGTTGAGGCTTTTATTAACATTTCAGTCAATTTTTGAGGAATCTGACAGGCGTGATAGGTTTTTTCTCTACTAACGTTCTTAACGAGATTGAACTCAAACCAAGAATACGGCATTCGGCCCGCTGACCCATTTGCTAAATTGCTCTTTATTCTCTTATCTGTTGGATTTTTATAGGGGAGCGCAACGGTGTCCTTAAAAAACTTGTTTTTAGCACTTTTTCTGACGTGCAGGATGCTGCGGTGAGCCGTTGTAAACCTTTTTGGCGTGTGCCCCACATTAGTGTTGTAGACCCAGGCATACTCGTTGATGTTTGGGAAATGCAAGTCAAGGTATTTAACACGCAGGTGAGCGTTCTGTTGAGGGTAATTGAGCATAAAAAGGTTTCCGTCTTTTTTAAGCACGCGCATTGATTCTCTCGTGAGTTGTATGTACCAGTTTATGTAATCCTCAAATTTCCTCGTGTAGTTGTGCGTACCGTACTTGATGCCGACGTTATAATCTGGGTCGCCGAATACTGTGTCAATGCTATTGTCCGGCAAATCTTTCAGAACGTGCATTACGTCGCCGTTGTATACCTTATTAATGTAGTCTGATATTCTACCTCGCTGTTTCTCGACTTTCTTTGAAGGCAGGATGAAATTAGCAGATTGTTCTGTGTCGTTACTTCGTATTACGTCTAATACAATTCCTTGTATCTCAACTTCTCTTTCATCTCTTTTTATAATGAGCGGCTCAAAGTTTTTGTTTGCCGGCTGGAGACGGATTTGGCCTCGTTCTTTGTAGAATCTTTTTAAGGTTGCCTCGGAGTTGTCAATTAACGCGACTACTTTCTGGCCGTTCTCGGCAGTTGATTGATGTTTGACTAGAATAATGTCGCCGTCTTTTATGCCTTCATCAATCATGCTTTCGCCAATTACACGCAGGGCGTAGGTTTCTGACGAGGGGGGTATTTTACTTTTCGGAACCGCTATAGTTTCAGTTGGGACATCAAACAAAGTTAGGGGTCGGCCAGCGGCAATGGTGCCGAGTAGAGGAATCTGCACCATGGGGGTTGAACCGAGTATTTCAATTCCTCGTCGTTGGTTTTTATTAACCCGGATTTCGCCAGCTTCTTTTAGTTTTTTTAAGTGATCGTGGACCGTGCTTAAAACAACCCCGAAGCGACTCCCTATCTCCTTGATGGTAGGGGAATAACCTTTTTTCTTGGAATAACTTTCTACAAAATCCCTTATTTCTTTTTGTCGTTTGGTAAGCATTTTCGCTTTTGTGTGCTTGTGGATAACTTTCGGTTTGTTTTCGGTTATTTGTATTATACTAAATCAGACCCGAAAGAAAACCGAAAATCTGTGGATAAGTAGAAAGGCCGGAAACAACAATTGATAAATAATAATCATGGCAAGGAAAAGGCAGGCAGACCCTGCAAAAATAAATAAAATCCTAAAAGACCGGGGTTATAAGAATGGTGAGCCGCCACGCGGCTACGAAGCACATCATATTAAATCTCTCGCAGAAGGCGGTAAGGATACCTATAGAAATATCAGGGTTATAAAGACGGCCAAACACCGTCAAATTCATAAAAATCGCAGAAAAAGAGGAGAAGAATAAATTCTAAACCGATAATCTCATGAGATATTTTCTTGAAGATTTCGAGAAAACGCATAACAAGGAGTGGCTTTTCGGAGCTTTTCCTGCTTGGGAATATTATCCATCAACAGGTACTCATATTGGTACAGATTTTAAAGTTGTAGTTGGAACGTCTATTTTTGCTCCCTCCGATGGAGAAATGTTCAGAATAGAGTACAACCAATATAAAGGGAATACGGGTATATTTATTTTTAAACACAACGGAATTGAATGGGGTTTAGAATTATGCCATCTCAAAGAGCAGCCAAAGAAAGGAGAGTATAGGGAAGGAGAAATTATTGCCTATTCAGGGAATACCGGCAGTGCGACTACCGGTGCGCATCTTCATGCGGTACTTCACCGCAATGCCACGGTTACAAAACACTATCTAGAACTCCGAAGTAGAGCGGATTTTCTTCGACTTCATAGCGAGGGAGCCGTAGTCGATTGTTTTGGGTGGTTTTGTGATAACATAAAAAAGCCAGAACAAAAGTCAGAAGATAAAGAAACAGACGCTTCTCAAAAAGTAATTGCGATTCAGAATAATGTTGATAAGAAAAGCCTTGCTGAGATAATTGCGAAAATTTTACGTTATTTCTTCCCTAACAACTAACCCGCCGCGGGGTGGGGGAGGATTAGAAAATATGGAAACGATATTTAAAACTCTAGTTATCGCTATCTTGGTGGTAATACTATGGAGACCATTTTGGCATTTAGTCCGATCCGCACTAGAAAACGCACATTCGCGCCTCGTTTCATTTCTTGGTAAGGTTTTCGCTGTTACAATAATCGCGCTATTTATTCTTTTGGTTCAATGGTTGTTAATATAGATTTATGGAAAACTACCAATGTAAAAAATGTGGTGTGGGGATGAGAAAAATTGGTCCCTTTGCAACCGTTAAGCCTGAAGGTCAACCTGCGCAAAAATGGGATGGAGTTTTACAATATGAGTGTAAAAACGAAAAATGTGAGCAATATCACAAACTTACTAAAATAGTCGAATGTGATAACTAACCCGCCGCGGGGTAGAAGAGATTATAATGATAGAGTATGGCAATTGGGTTACTGTGGCCTGGAAAAGAGTAGGATTTAAGAGCTTTTAAGCTTCTGAAAATTAGAAATTGGGTTTTGTGGATAAACAAATTGATATAATAAAGTTAAGCATTTACAACAAGCCTTTTATTTAGTACTGGACAAGATACTATTTTTGTTTCATAATTAAAAAGATGGGATACAACAAAGACAAATTTAAAAACGCTGTCTTGTTTTTTGCTACATACGCTGGCTCTGATGTGGGCAAGAAAAAACTTGCCAAGCTTTTATATTTTTTGGATTTTACTCTTTATGAGTTAAAGAAAGAATCGTTGACAAAGTTGCCATACACAAAGAAGAACTATGGTCCTATGCCAGAACCCCATTTATTCTATGAAGCTTTGAATGATCTAGTTAAGGGTAAGGTAATTTCCATAAAGAGACCAAACCATTTTGGTTTAGAAAAAATAATACCCAAAACAAAAAAAATTAATTTAGATCTCTTTGATGAGGAAGAAAAAGAGATCTTAAAGCAGGTTGCTGAAAAATATAAACTTGAGAATGCTGGAGAATTAGAAAAAATTGCTCAATCCGAGCCCCCTTACAAAATGGTAAATTACGGGGAAGAAATCCCATACCACTTAGCTTTCTACAGAAACAGTTTTGGGGAAATGGATTTGGATAATGCCAACGATTAAAATTCATGCAGAAGTATTTAATGATTTAGATCTCTGCTTAAAGAAAAAGTGGTATAAAACTCTTGGCGAAGAAATGCCAAGAGTTTGTCGTTTATTAATGCATGACTTAAGATTACCAGGCGAATCATTAGTCCGTTATATAAAATTACAGATTTTGCAAAACAAAACATTCCATGCGCGCATTAATTTACCAGAAGAAAATATTGGCAAGCAAGCTGGTAGTAGAATAATTTTTGTCAAAGAAGATCCTAATCTCATTAAGGTAATATATGTTGGTGGACATAAAGATAAAAGATATGATGATAGTAATTTAGCAGTCCCCCTTATTGAGGATAGGTATCAGGATGCTAGATATGTTGACTATTTCGAGGGAATTAATTTTTTAGATCAGTCAAGCCAGACTTGAAGTAAAAATAAAATATTGCGGTTTTTTGCAGAGATTGTACCCGCCAAAAAATTAGGAGAATAAACCTATGAATGATAAAAATCTTATTAAGATAACTCCAAAAATAAGAAGAACAGTAAAACAATTAATAAGAGTGGCGATTGATTACAGGAATGTAACCGGGAGGAATCCAGGGGTGACTGGTGAAATTGGTGAGATTCTGGTTTCTGATAAATTGAATTTATTTCTAGTAACTGACCAAATAAATGCTGGATTTGATGCGGTGAATTCAATTGGGAAAAAGTATCAGATTAAAACCAGGTTAATAATTGGAGGTAAGATTAAGGGTAGGCTTAGTACCGTTTCAAAGCATAAATTTGATTTTGCAGTGTTAGCTATTTTAAATGAGGGATATCAAATTATAGAAATGTATAAGATTGGTTATAAAAAACTTTCACAACTTGCCGAGAAGTACAAAAGAAGAAATCCACCCGTAAAAGAATTCATTAAAAACGCCAAAAAATTAGGGGAATAGATATACATTGACTTTTGTGGCTATTTTATGTAAATTTTAGGTTCAATTTGACAAGAGTGTTATAATAAAAACATGAAAGAGTTATTTAGAAAATTACTAGGAATCACTAATTCCCAGGAAGAACAAAAGAGGTCAGCTGGTTTTTCTACTGACGAGGAGAAAAGGCATAAGCATGAAATTCCCTCTAAAGAGATAAGTGAGCGTTTTGGGAGGGCTATTGAGCGACTTAATGATCGGTGATTGTAATGCATTATCTTGGGCGTCAAGATTTTAGCAGGATTTTTGAGATTGTATATAAACATTATACCGGACGTGAATCCGCACCGGATTATTTTAGTGAGGAAGAAGGATTACGGAAACTTGAAGGGGTATTAGAGGGTGTAAAGATGGATCGGTTTTATCCGGATTTCTATGACAAAGTTGCGTACCTACTCATCCAAATAAATACCCATTATTTTTCAAACGGTAATAAAAGATTAGCCCTGGTTTGTGTATTGGCTTTTATTCTAATTAACAACTACGAGATTTTTAGTTTTTCTAAAGACAAGTATAAGGCTAAGTTGGAAGAACTATTCCCCAAGTTTAGAGATTTTCATGACTACGAAGATTTTTTACCGGAAGAATTCGGATATTATAATTTATCCATTGTTGTAGCAGATAATAAGAAATATACTGATTCTTTTGAAGAATTGAAAACAAGAATAAAATCATTCTTTCAATTTTCTGTAAATAAAAAGTCTCCTTAGAGTGTCTTAGCCACCATCAAGAAGAAAAGGGAGAAGAAACTAGAAACCAGAAACTAGTAACTAGAAATAGAAAAAACGACCGATAACCAGTAACTTAAGAAGCTCGCAAGGCGGGCGGAGAAAAAAGAGATGAACTACGAAGGCGTAATAATCGAAGAAAGTTTGGAAGACAAGAGCGTCCTGAAAGACGTGAGGATTTTGAGCACTAAAGTCGAACCGGTGACGGAAAAGCACAAGACGCCGTGGCTAAAGCAATGGACTCTCCACACCGTTTTAATCCCCGAGGATGAGGCCGAAGTCATCGCGGAGAGAATAAGTGGAGCATTAGACAGCGAGCACCCCTGGTATGCGGATTTCAAAAACGACACCACGCACTTTATAATTTTCCGGGGCAAGGTTTTTGAAGTGGATAGAACCAAAAAAGAAGAATATGCCGCCGCAATGGAATACGGCATTTCTTTGGGTATTCCCAAGTATCAAGTTGATTTTGCTCTAAACGCCAAAGTGTGGAAAAGATGACCCTCCGCCGGCGGGATGGGGTAGAATAAAACTATGCAAACCTACCAGGAATTTTATCAGGCAAAAGAAAAAAACCAACACACATTCAGGCGCTATAATTAATTATAGCGCCGACTCACCAACCAAACATCTATAATTAATTATAGCGCCGACTCACCAACCAAACAT
>MGIN01000029.1:9326-14252 GCA_001793775.1 Candidatus Wolfebacteria bacterium GWA1_42_9 | reverse complement strand
TAAGAGACATGCTATTATCAGTAGAAGCCCTCTGGGGCGTTTTTTGTAAGAACCTGACCCTCCTGACTGCCCGAGTAATCAGTAGAGGGTGAAACCAATATGTTTTCATTTCGTTGTATATGAAAGATGGACGCGAAAAAATAGAAGAAGAAAAGCTGGTGAAGCGCGCCATTAGGGGTGAGTCCTCGGCTTTTGGCCTGCTTTACGATAGATACCAACCGGCTATCTTTCGGTTTATCTATCTTAAGGTAGGCCACCGTGAGGAAGCCGAGGATCTCACCCACCAGACATTCCTTTCGGCCTGGCAGAATATCGAAAGTTTCAGGCGAGAAGGTTTTTCTATTTCCAGCTGGTTTTATCGAATCGCCCGCAATAAGGTGATTGACTACTACCGGACAAAAAAATCAACGCTGGAGCTGAATCGAATTCTTGAAGAAACACTGACAAGCGATTCCACCCAGCAGGCAGAAAGTTTATCTCAGAAAATGGAATTGGGACTTGTCCGAAAGGCAATTCAGAGCCTTTCCACCGAACAGCAAGATGTTTTAATCATGAGATTTGTCGAAGAAATGTCCTATCGAGAAATTTCTCAAGTGATGGAAAAGAATCAGGGGTTAATTAGAGTCATTCAATTCCGAGCTTTAAGAAAGATAAAAAAAATTATAGAAAATGGAGCCAAAGACAATTATTAAAAATTTAAGAGCTTTAAGGGTGATTCAACCCGATGAAAATTTTTCGGCCAGGTCCAGATTGGTTGTGCTTTCTTGTTCTCCAGAAATACCCGGCAATTTTCCCACGGAAAGAGGGTGGTATTTGGTGGCAGTCAGACATCTCCAGCGAATTGGCCTTTCCCTGTCATTTACCGTCGGAGTGGCTGTTTTGATACTTTCTATTTTCTATGCCACTCGGGAGCTTTCTCCCCTTTTCTTACCGGGTCTTAACGAAAAAAGAGTGGTGGCCGAAGCCGAAATGATTAATAGCCAGATCGACATTCAACTTTCCCAATTGGAGCATTTTCAGGAAACATCCCAAAAAGGGAATCAGGCGCTTCAGCAAGCAGCCAATACCCAACTCAATCACTTAAACGAAACAGTGATTGAGAAAGAGGCCGAGAACAATACCCCCAATTTTTCAAGCAGTGTTTTAGAAACCAACTCTAAGATAAACCAGATTCTTGAAAGTCTGTCCGAATAATAATGTTTACTCCCAATAAGAAACAGAAGATTTTTTGGCTAACCACCCTGATAGGGATGGCTGTTTTTTTCACAACTCTGGCCGGTGCCCAGGCCCAAGTCTCGACCAAGATAGAGGAAAAGCTTTCTCAAACCCAGAAAGAGGTTGATAAACTTTTTGAAATAAAAGACAGTACTCAAATTTCTCCTGAAGAGAAAGAGAGGTTGGAAAAAGAATCTAGGGTTAAAATTATCTTCAACGTAGTTGATCTTTCCCAGATCCAATTGGAAGAACTCAAAGAGGCCTGGAAGAACATTCCCAATTTTCCAGAAGCTGAAGATTGGCAAAAAATAAGGGAATTGTTTTTAAGAGAAATGGAAAAATCCCAAGAATACTGGGGAGAAACCAAAGATTCTTTTGAAGAAGAAAAGGAGAGTCTGGATATTGATGGTCTTAAAATTCTAGCCAAGAAAATAGAAAAGGAAAAAACAGCTCAAATAGACCCGGTGATTGAACGGGCCAGCGATATCATTATGACTTTTGATCTAACCGAGATGCTTAAGGTGGTTGATCAGAGATTGGAAAAAGTGAAAAGCGATATCAATAAAATTTATTCGAAAAAACTTACTCAAAATCCCCTTTTGAAAAATCTTCTTATACAGACTTCCGATTATATTAGTCAGGCACATCAATATAACGACCGCTCCAAACAACTAATTCTTCATCTCTACGGAGACCAAGACACTTCTTCTGCCGAGGAATTATTAAAAGAACTAAGAAGACAATTTGGTAAAGGCGGCGGGGATTTTTCTTCAGAAGAAGAGAATATAAAGGAAGAGGGACACAGATACATTAGGGAATTAACCGTTCTTTCTTTTGAAAAAATCAAATCAGCCTACGAGCTTTTTGTGAGGATGAGTTTGGTGGCAAAACAGCTGGTTAAGTAATAAATAATTTACCCTCCCAAATTTTTTCTGAAAAACTTGAGAGGGCAAACAACCCACAACAAAGAAGACAGAAACAAAAAACCCGCTACGGCGGGTTTTTTGTTTTGCAAACGGATATTTTTAGAGAACAGCCTCTTTCAGGGCCTTAGCCGCTCTAAATTTGGGTTTGGTGGAAGCACCAATATGAATCTTTTCTCCAGTGCGGGGATTAATTCCCTCTCGGGCCGCTCTTTTGGAGATGCGAAAAGTTCCAAATCCGGAAACCGCCACTTCTTCTCCCTTACTCAAAGACTTGGCAATCGTGTCGAAAACAGCCTCAACTACGGCAGTCGCCTGTTTTTTCACTTCTATGCCGGCAGCTTTCATGACTGCTTCAATTAATTGTGGTTTCTTCATAAATAATTCGTAAGAAAAACTTGATAAGCCGACCTTTTGTTTTTTCCGCTCCAGAAGCGGACTTTTCAAGATTATACAAGACGGCTTCAAAAAAAGCAAGGAAAGACGCGACTAATTCAATCCCGGTAAAAAGCTTCGGAGTCGATACTCAAAATAGTCAGTAAATAAGCGGGTAATTGAACTTCCCTGCTAATTAGGAAACAAGTACGAATATACTGATTGTTGCATTGGTATATTAGCAACTAATTGGTAATTAGTGACTTATCTGGCATATTCCACCGCCCTGGTTTCTCTGATAACCACCACTTTAATTTCGCCGGGGAATTTAACCTCCGACTCAATCTTTTTAGAAATGTTCCGGGCCAATTCCAGAGCTCCAAAATCATCTATTTTCTCCGGCTCGACAAAAATTCTAATTTCTCTTCCGGCAGAAATGGCGTAGGCATTTTTTACCCCCTCAAATCCGGTAGCAATGTTTTCCAACTCGCTCAATCTTTTCAGATAGTTTTCTAAAGTATCTCGGCGAGCGCCGGGGCGGGAGGCCGAAACGGCATCAGCGGCAGCAACAACATAGGCCTCGGGGATGGCATAGGGATATTCTTCGTGGTGAGCTTCCATTGCCTGGATGACTCTCTCGTCAACACCATATTTTTTAAGAATTTTTCTCCCGATATCAACGTGACTGCCGGGAACTTCGTGGTCAATGGACTTGCCGATGTCGTGGAGAAGAGCTCCTCTTTTAGCTACTTCCGCATCCAAACCCAGTTCTTGAGCAATCATTGAAGCAAAGTGAGATACTTCTACCGAGTGCCGTAGGACATTCTGACCGTAACTGGTTCGGTAGTGAAGTCGTCCCAGAAGTTGGATAATTTCTTTGGGCAAATCATAAACGCCCACCTCATAAGCGGCAGCTTCTCCGGCTTCAACGATTTTTTTGGAGATTTCCTGAGTAGCTTCCTCCACCTTTTCTTCGATTTTGGCTGGCTGAATCCGGCCATCTTTAATCAGTTTCTCCAAGGCACTTTTGGCGACTTCTCTGCGAACCGGGTCGAAAGAGGAAATGACAATACTGTCGGGAGTTTCATCAATCACCAACTCGACCCCCGTCAATCTTTCGAAAGCCCGGATATTTCTTCCTTCTTTTCCAATAACCTTTCCTTTAAAGTCCTCATCGGGTAAAGCAACGGCGGTAGTGGTTAGTTCCGCCGCCGAAGACCGACTGTAACGCTGGATGGCAGTGGAAAGAATCTCTATTGCTTTCTGTTCCAGTTCTTCTCTTCTTTCTTTCATCATTTTGCTGGCGTATTCCAGCAAGTCTTCCCGGTATTTTTGAGTTATTTCTTTAAAAAGCATTTCCTTAGCTTCCTCGGTGCTCAAACCAGCCACTTTTTCCAGCTGTAAAGAAAGGTCTTTTTTAATCTGTTCAATATAGGTCTTGGCTTGGCCTATTTTCTCTAGATCAAGGTTGAGAGTTTTTTCTTTTTCCCTAAGATCCAGCGACTCCTTTTCCAAAACCTCCTCTTTCTTCAAAAGCCGCTCTTCAACTTTATCCAACTGGGTTTTCCGTTCCCTTTCCTCGCTTTTGATTTCTTCCAGAATTTGAGCAGACTTCTCCTGGGCCTCGAGGATCGTCTCTTTGGCTTTGGAACGGCTTTCTTCAAGTTGTTTTTTTATCCTTTCCTCAATTGAGGAAACTTGTTTGGAAACAAGAAACTGGCGAATAAAATATCCCAAAACGGCGCCCAAAAACAAAGCACCTAAAATATAGGTTAGATTGGTCATAGTGTTTAATTTTCAGACTCTTCTCCGGTTTAAAAAAACGACAAAGGCTCTCCAAAAATCCAAAAAACATAAATTTTAAAGAATTTATCTGAAAATCAATTAGGTTGTTAATAACAGACAGAACGTATCTATCTTAATCCCAATTTAATTTTCAGTCAACCCTCCTATCTTTTGAGAGCAATCCGCTCCAGCGGATTGGGTTAACTCAATCTCTCAAAAGATGGGAGGGTCAACCCCACGAAATTGAACCGGGAGGGTGGCTTAGAAGGGCGCTTTGTATTATTATATCTCTGATGAAAAAAACGGTTGTTTTGCTGGTTTTGGACGGTTGGGGCATCGGGCAAGAAAATCAATCCAATCCGATTTACATAACCAGTCCTCAGAATATAGAATATATAAAAAATAATTTTCCTTCGGGAGTCCTCCAAGCCTCCGGTATTGCCGTAGGATTACCTTGGGGAGAAGAAGGCAACAGTGAGGTCGGCCATTTAACCATGGGGATTGGAAAGATTCTCTATCAGCACTATCCCCGTATCAGTTTGGCCATCAAAGACCAGACATTTTTTAAAAATGAAACAATCACCCGAGCTATTGAACATATCAAGAAAAACAAATCACGTATTCATTT
>MGIN01000029.1:8219-9293 GCA_001793775.1 Candidatus Wolfebacteria bacterium GWA1_42_9 | reverse complement strand
TTCTCTAGAACACCTTAACGCCCTCATTGACTGGCTGGGAAAAGAAAAAGTGGACTGGTGCCTTCATATTTTTACCGATGGTCGGGACAGCGAACCTTATTCAGCTTGGTCTTTAATTTCCACTTACCCCTCCCAAAAAATAGCCAGTGTCTCCGGAAGATACTACGCCATGGACAGAGACAAACACTGGGAACTGACTGAAAGAGCTTACCAAGCAGTTACCGGTAAGGCACCAATAATTGCCGCCGATAAAATTGAAGAACACATTAAAGAAACATATAAAAAGAGTTTAAACGACGAGTTTGTCGTCCCGGTGACCGTCGGGACTTCTGACCAATCGGTCAGAGATGGAGATGCGCTTTTCTTCTTCAACTTCAGAGAAGACCGTCTCAGGCAGATTGGAGAAAGTTTTATCAATCCTCACTTTGACAAATTTCCCGTTAACCGCTTTTCCAATCTCTTTATCGCCTCCATGACTCAAATTAGGGATGATTTTGCCGTACCCGTCGCCTTTCCTCCCCAGATCGTCCAAAATTCTCTGGGAAAAATCATCTCCCAAAACGGAAAGTCTCAGTTAAGGATTGCCGAGACTCAAAAATACGCCCATGTCACTTTTTTCTTTAACGGTTTGGAAGATAAGCCTTTTGCCAACGAGTATCGAGTTTTAATTCCTTCAAAAACCGTCCCCCGCCAGGAGGAAGATCCTCAGATGATGGCTCCGGCCATCACCACTCGCCTGATTCAAGCAATCGAGGAAGGGATTTTCGACTTTATCTTGGTTAACTATGCCAACCCAGATATGGTTGCTCACACCGGAAACTTTGCCGCCTCCTGCCAAGCGATCAAAGTTATAGACGAACAGATGGAAAAAATTATCCAGGTCACTCTGGCTAAAGAAGCGATAACTATTATTACTTCCGACCACGGAAATATTGAAAGGTTGTTTAATCCCCTTACCGGAGAACCGGAAACTAAGCATGACCCCAGTCCGGTTCCGATTTATCTGGTGGCCAAGCAGTTTCAAGGCCGCCAAGATCCTTTCGCCGTTAAGGAAAGAGAAAGATACACCATCGG
>MGIN01000029.1:5273-8196 GCA_001793775.1 Candidatus Wolfebacteria bacterium GWA1_42_9 | reverse complement strand
CGCCGATATGAGCGGGGAAAGTCTTTTGAGGCAATTACTTCATTAGATATAAAAACTTGTCGGTAGAATAAACTTACTATGAGGGAGTATGTTTATTTTTCTTTGTAAAATTTAGAGGCAAACCAAAGAGAAAAAAGAATAAGAATCAAACTGATTGCCAGATAGAACCCCAGAATATTTTGAAGGTTGCCGGAAAAAATCCCCAAAGCCACCCAAGAGTTGGATATCTTCAGATAAAAATAAGAAACCAGGAAAAAAACCAGAAACCAAACCAATAAAAAGGCAATTGCCGACAAAAAATGAATAAGTGTTTCGGAATATTTTCTCCTCATAATATTATTTGGATGTTTTCAAATGTTCCCGGGCTAATTGAGTGATTACTCTCCCGGCCGAAGTTCTCGAAAGAAGGCCCGATTTGATAAGATAGGGCTCATAAACGTCTTCAATAATTCCCCTGTCTTCCCCCAAAGCGGCTGCTAAGGAAGAAACCCCCACCGGCCCTCCCCCAAATTTTTCCAGAATGGTTTTCAAAAGCCGTCGGTCATGTTCCTCTAATCCCAGATTATCAATATCAAACATAGAAAGGGCCTGAGAGGCAATGTTGTCCTCGACTACCGCCACTTGATTGACTTGAGCCAGATCTCTGACTCTTTTTAGAAGTCGGTTGGCAATGCGGGGAGTAAAGCGGGAGGCACCGGCGATAATTTCCACTGCCTCGGGAAGAATTTTAATTCCCAAAATTTTAGCCGAACGCTCGATGATTTTTTTGATATCCTCCAGAGAATAATAATCAATCTTAAAAATCGCCCCAAAACGGGACCTTAAAGGAGCAGACAAAAGATTTACCCGGGTAGTAGCGGCGATTAAAGTGAAGGAGGGTAAATCTAAGGTGATCATTCGGGCCGAAGGACCTTTGCCGATAATCAGGTGCATTTTGTACGATTCCATCGCCGGATAGAGCATCTCTTCTACCGACCGATTGATTCGATGAGCTTCGTCAATAAAAAGAATGTCGCCTTCTTCCAAAGTAGAGAGAACGGCCGCCAAGTCGGATGATTTTTCAATAGCCGGACCGGAAGTGGTTTTCAGCTGTCCGCCGGCTTCCTTGGCAATCAAATTGGCCAGGGTTGTTTTTCCCAGTCCTGCCTGACCGTAAAGTAACAAATGGTCGCAAGTTTCGTTTCTCTTCTTAGCGGCCCCGACAATCAGACGCAGGTTGCTTTTTATCTTATCCTGACCGATATAATCGGTCCAGGAATTAGGGCGAAGAGCCATTTCAATACTCGGCTCTCTTTCCAGAAGACGGCTGGTTTTGTAGGTTTTTCCCTCTCTTGACATAATTTGTTTACCTGATTATTATAGCACCTTGCCGGTGTAAAAATAAAACAGTGATTAAAACCTGATAAATTACCAAAGAAGCCAAATGGGGAAAGATACCTGACTTGACAAATAAAATATTTTGTGATAGTATTTAAAAACAGGATCGCCTGATCCTGTGGACACACTTTTGGGATTTTTCTACGCCAAGGGAAGAATGGCCCCGGCTATTCTTTTCCTCTGAAGAATTTCTTCTGGCTTTGCTTGATCGCAAAAGCCTCATCCACACAGTTGTCCACAGAGTCAGGCGATTTTTGTTTTCTATTACAAAATAAAATTCCCCAACGAAGGAAAGCTGTCGGGAAATTTTTTATGCAAAATACTAAACGTTTCACCAATTTATCTTCCCCGTCACTTCTTCCACTTCCTCAAAAGTGGTCAAACCGGAAATTATCTTCAAAACACCGTCCTGCTGCATGGAAACAAAGTTAGATTTTTTGATTTCTTCTTCAATTGCCAGCTGTCCGACCTCTTTGATAATCAACTCCTGAATCTTTTCGTTAATCACCAAAAGCTCGTAGATCCCCACCCGCCCCTTGTATCCGGTTTGATTGCATTTTTCGCATCCGGGCGCTTTAAAAATCTGAATATTTTCCAGATAGTGTTTTTTATCAACTCTTTCGGGTATGGCATTTACATATTTTTCTATTTTCTGCCAGAGATCTTGGGGAACGCTTTTTTCCCTGACTTTACAGTCCTTACAGAGACGCCGGACAAGGCGCTGAGCGATTAAAAGATTTAAGGCCGGGGCCAAGCTGGCCGATTTGACTCCCAAATCCAAAAGACGGGGCAGAGCTCCCGAGGCCTGATTGGCATGAACCGTTGAGAAAACTAAGTGTCCGGTCAAAGCCGCTTGAACGGCAATTTCGGAAGTTTCTTTATCCCGAATTTCTCCCACCAAAATAACGTCCGGGTCCTGGCGCATCAGCGACCTCAACCCCGAGGCAAAGGTGTAGCCGGCTTCTTTGTCCACCTGGGTCTGCTGGATTCCCTCCAGATGATACTCAATCGGGTCTTCAATGGTGATGATTTTTATCTCCGGATTAACTTTATGCCGCAGGAAAGCGTAAAGAGTAGTCGTTTTCCCCGAGCCGGTGGGACCGGTATTGAGAGCCATCCCATAAGGTCGAGCTAATTGCTCTTCAATAATTTTTAAGTCGTCTTCCCGCAGCCCCAAGTCGGCCAAGGAAAGATTAATGGCGTCCGGGTCTAAAAGACGCATCACCACCACCTCGCCAAATTCGGAGGGGGCGACAGCTACCCGGACCTCGACGTTTTTATTGGGAAGATTGATGGTAAACCTTCCGTCCTGGGGTTCGTCCCGGACATTCATTTTCAAATTAGAAAGAAGTTTGATGCGGGAGAGAATGGAGTGGTAGGTTCCCGGAGAAAAATCGCCAAAAACATCGTTAAGGTTACCGTCAATGCGAAAACGGACCTTGACGGCAGCAGCCGTCGGCTCGAAATGAATATCGGAGGCCTTATTTTTTAAAGCTCCTTGCAAAACCACGTCGAGGATTTGAGAAACCTGTCCAGTATTGTTGTG
>MGIN01000029.1:0-5244 GCA_001793775.1 Candidatus Wolfebacteria bacterium GWA1_42_9 | reverse complement strand
CCTAACTTTTCCGGCAATGGCTTCTCTCTCTTTGCGGACAAAACGATAAAAGTCCAGGGCGTATTTTAAAGAACTTAAAGAAACGACATAAACTATCGGCGAGTAACCGCCGGTTTTCAAATCAGCCAGAATTTTATTGGTCTGGGAATATTTGGGGTCATAAGCGATAACGGCAATTTTTTTGTCTTTGACGGCAATAATGGCACATTGGCCTTCTCTAGCTTGGCTTTCGGGCATCAGCTCCAGTGCCTCTGAGTTAATGGAAATTTTTTGAGGAGGAAGGTAAGAGAGTCCAAGGGTCTGGGCCCGCCTTTGAGCGTCCCTTTCTTCGGCCTCCATTCTCATTTTCATCAACTGGTCCTGAAGATGAGTAGCATCGTCCATAAGTATAAGTATAGCACCATTTGAAAGATATTTTAATGAAAAATTACAGCCTAAAATTAAACAATTGGGGAAATATTTTGAGATTAAGTCGTCTTGGATTTTTAATCATTATTTTTATCTTTTATACTTACATTTTACATTTCTATGACAATAGTCCTCTCGTTTTCTTTTGGACCGTGAAAAAAATTGATTAAAATCCTACCCCTAACCCCTGAGCCATGCCTGCCGGCCCGCTTCGCCGGAGCTTCAGCCAGGCGAGCGGGCAGGCCTTTAATTCTTTCCGGCCATTCAATAAGAATAATATTCCTGGGATTTTTTAAAATCTCGTCAAATCCCAAGACATTTAAATCTTTCTTTGATTTTAATCTGTAAGCATCAAGGTGGTGTATTTTATCCACTTTATACTTTCTACTTTTAACTTTATAACTTTTTAAAATCACAAACGTGGGACTGGCGGCAACGGGTTTTATTCCAAAATACCTTAAAAAACCCAGAACAAAGGTAGTTTTGCCACTTCCTAAATCTCCCTTTAAAAAAACAACTGACGGTTCTCTGAAAAAGGACCTTTGAGAAACCAGGGAGGCAAATCTTCTCCCTAATTGGCGGGTAAAATTACCGGAATCACTTTGGATTTTAAAAAACCGGGACATTTCTTAAATCTAAAAGATTACCACCGGCAAGACAAGAATCATCGAAGAAAAAAATCCAAAAAAAACGATGTTTTTGAGAGCTACCCGAAAATTGAGCTCTCCTAAAAAATGATGAAAAAGAACGTCCAGAGAAGCAATGAGAAAAACTAAGACCAACGAGGCGGCATTGAGAAAACCGACGGAAAGAAGCGAGGCCGTCCATAAAAGCTGGGCGGTCAGAAAAGAAACCGCCAAAAGATAAACTTTTTTTCTTCCGTCAAATACCCCAAGAACAAAAGAGAAATATTCTTTTAAAACCAGATAAAACAAGAAAAAAAAGACGACCGTTTTAAGCGGAAAATTGGCAGAAAACCAGTTCCCGGAAAAAGCAACCAGCAAGAGGAAAACCAAGAAATAGAAAAAGATTCCCAAAACCGACTTAATCTGGGAAAAAACGAGTATTTTTACTCCCAGTAAGAGAAAGAGAAGAAAAGAGAGAAAAATAATTAAAGAAACATTCCAAAAAGAGCCGGCGAGAAGCCCGACTGCCAGAACCGAAAGCAAAGAAAAAAGAAGAAAACAAATCCTCAATTTTTTGTCTCCAAAAAAGTTCAGGAAGAGAAAAACAACGTATCCCCCAAAAGCCGCCTGCCACCAAAAAGAGTGGACCAAACTAAGAACCAACAAAAGGCTGGCGAAAACAAAAACTTTAAGAAATAAGAATGTGGTCGGGGCTCTTAAATCCAACCTTAACTTTTTTACGTCCATAAAGTTCTCCTTTAATAATCTTGTCTGCTAGTTGATCCAGTAATTTTTTCTGAATTACTCTCCGGATAGGACGGGCGCCAAAAATCTGGTCATAGCCTTCCCGAACGATGAAATGCTTGACGGCCGGATCAATCTCAACAACAAACCCTTTTTCTTCCATTTTTTTGGCTACCAGGTTTTTTAGCTGGATCTCAACGATCTTTTCCAAATCTTTCTCGGCCAAAGGATTAAAGATGACGATCTCATCCAGTCGGTTTAAAAACTCCGGGCGGAAGTAGTTCTTCAATTCCTCGCTTATCTGGTCCCTAATAATCTGAAAGTCTTTTTCTTTTTTCTTCTTCTCGTCTCCCTCCCTTTCAAATCCCAATAAAGAGCCCTCTCCCTTAAAACGTTCACTGCCGATATTAGAGGTTAGGATAATAATCGTGTTTTTGAAATTAGCTGTTTTTCCTTTGGCGTCGGTCAGGCGGCCGTTATCTAAGACCTGGAGAAGGATATTAAACACCTCCGGATGCGCTTTCTCGATTTCATCAAAAAGAATTAGGCTGTAGGGGCGATGGCGGATGGTTTCCGTCAGGTGCCCACCCTCTTCATAACCAACATAGCCGGGAGGAGAACCGATCAGTTTGGCCACCGAATGTTTTTCCATAAACTCCGACATATCCACCCGGATAAGAGACTTTTCGTCGTTGAACATGAACTCGGCCAGGGTTTTAGCCAGCTCCGTTTTACCCACACCGGTAGGCCCCAGAAACATAAATGAGCCGATGGGGCGATCCTCGTCGGCCAGTCCGGCCCGAGCTCTTCTTAGCGAACTAGCCACGGCCGCTATTGCCTGATCCTGACCGATAACTCTTTCCCTGATAATTTCCTCAATCTTGAGCATTTTTTCCGTTTCCGACTCCATCATCCGCGAAACAGGGATGCCGGTCCAGCGACCGACAACTTTGGCGATATCCTCCTCGCCTACCGCCTCCCGAACAAATTGAAGGGGGGCTTTATTTGATTTAGCCGTTCGCTTTTTTTCCAACGTTTTTAATTCTTTTTCCAAAACCGGGACTTCCCCATAAATAATTTTAGCGACCCGGTCAAAATTGCCGTTTCTCTCTTCCAGTTCGGCCTCTCTTTTTAAATCATCGATTTTTACCTGAATCTCATGGAGGCGGGAGAAGGAGTTTTTTTCCTGATTCCATGCCGAAGACAGTTTATCGTTTTTCTTTTTGAGAGGTTCGAGGGTTTCTTCTGTTTCTTTAAGACGAGCCCGGCTCTTAGTCGATTTTTCACCCGTTAGGGCCGATTTCTCGATTTCTAAACGATTAATTTCCCTTCTTACCCTTTCTATTTCCGCTGGAACGCTGTCAAATTCCAATTTCTTGGCAGCGGCCGCTTCATCGATCAAATCAATGGCCTTGTCCGGCAAAAACCTGTCGGTTAAATATCTGGCCGAAAGACTGACAGCGGAAACAATCGCCTCGTCAGAAATTTTTATTCCATGATGAACTTCATATTTTTCTTTCAATCCCCGCAAAATAGCGACGCTGTCGTCAACCGAGGGTTCATCCACCATGATTGGAGCAAATCTTCTTTCCAGAGCAGCGTCTTTTTCTATGTATCTTTGATATTCCCGGATGGTAGTCGCTCCGATGGCCCGCAGTTCCCCTCGGGCCAGAGCCGGTTTTAACAAATTAGAAGCATCAATTGCCCCTTCAGCCGCTCCCGCTCCGACAATCATGTGAATTTCATCGATAAAGAGAATTAGTTTTCCCGCCGAAGATTGAATTTCCTTAATAAAGGTCTTGAGGCGATCTTCGAAATCGCCTCTGAATTTGGTTCCCGCCACCAGCGATCCTAGGTCCAGCATGACAATTTCTTTATCCTTCAAACTTTCGGGAATTTCTCCGGAAATTATTTTTTGAGCCAATCCTTCCACAATAGCGGTTTTTCCCACCCCCGGTTCGCCAATAAGAACCGGATTATTTTTGGTACGTCGGGAAAGAACCTGAATTACCCGCTTGAGTTCTTCGTCCCGGCCGATAACCGGGTCGAGTTTTCCCTCCCTGGCTTTCTGGGTAAGATTAACCGAATATTTTTCCAAAACCTGAAACTTGTTTTCCGGCATCTCGTCCACCACCCGGGAAGAGCCCCTGACTTCGTCCAAGATTTTTTCCGCTACTTCTTTGCGAAAACCAAGCTCTTCCAAAATACCTGAAGCCGAAGAAGGCGTCTGAACAATAGCCACCAGGAGATGTTCACAGGAGATAAAATCGTCCTTTTTGGCGGCTGCCACTCGCGAAGCCCTGTCTAAGACTCTCAAAAGCTCCTGAGAAAGATAGAGTTGCCCAAGAGAAGGCGGATGGGGAGTAAAGATTTTAGGCTGGCGTTCCAGGTCCCTTTCTATTTCCCGGTCTATTTCTTCCAGATTAACTCCCGCCTTGGAGAGCATCGGCTGAACCAGCGATTGAGAATCGGAAATCAAAGAAGCCAAAAGATGGATGGCTTTGAGCTCTCCGTTGTTTTTGGAGGCGGCGATTTCCTGGGCTCCCTGTAAGGCCTCCTGGGCTTTGATAGTAAAGCGGTTGAAGTGATTCATGATGTTCTCTACGAAATACGAATTTAGTACGAAGATACCAATAATCAAAACTTCTTAACGGTTATTATACCATAAGTTTGGCAGAAGATATGATAGAGATATTTTTGGAAATTGCAACAACAAACAATCATAAAAGTGTTTTTTATACAAGCTACGAGCTACTAAATACTAATTACTGCTTCCTTTCTCCTAATATCACTTCTGTCGTCATTTCTTCTCCTTTTCTAAGAAATTTAACTGTCACTTTGTCTCCCGGAGATTTCTGGGAAATGACATAAACAGGGGTATTGTCTTTATTTATTTTCTGGCCGTCTATTTTAACCAAAACATCTCCTTCTTTTAAGCCCGCTTTGTCCGCCGGAGAGTCGGGCTCCACCGCAAAATTATTTCCGTCCCCTTTCAAAAACGCCCCCTCTTCAACAGAGAGACTGTATTTTTCGGCCAAACCGGCGTTGAGCATCGTGTACCTTATTCCCAAAAAGGCCACTTTAATCTTTCCCGACGACTGAACGCTTTCAATCGACTTCTTGGCAGCATCAATGGGAATGGCAAAGCCGATATTTTGGGCTCCGGAGACCATGGCGACGTTGATGCCGATAACTTCTCCCCGGCTGTTAATCAAGGGTCCTCCTGAATTTCCCGGATTGATAGCCGCATCTGTTTGAATAACATTTTCGATAAGTTCCGACTGTCCCTGTCCGTCAGAGGCAGTAACACTTCTGGCTAACCCCGAAACCACCCCCACCGAAACCGTATTCCGAAACTCTCCTAAAGCATTTCCGATGGCGATGGCCGTCTGTCCCAGTTTGAGATTGGAAGATTTTCCCAAAACAACCGTCGGCAAGTCGCCGGCACTGATTTTAATAACCGCCA
>MGIN01000028.1 GCA_001793775.1 Candidatus Wolfebacteria bacterium GWA1_42_9 | reverse complement strand
AAAGGAATGGTAGTAGCCATGGTCGGGGATGGAATTAATGATGCTCCGGCTCTTACCCAAGCGGACGTGGGCATCGCCATTGGCACGGGAACCGACATCGCTATTGAATCAGCAGGCATCACGCTAGTTTCCGGAGATCCGGTGGGAATTTACAAATCTATCCTGTTGTCGCGCAAGACGCTTTCCAACATAAAACAGAATCTTTTTTGGGCTTACGCCTACAACATAGCTTTAATTCCCGTGGCTGCCGGAATCTTATACTTTTTGGGAGGACCGCTCTTGAACCCTATTTTGGCCGGAGCGGCAATGGCTTTTTCTTCTCTGTCGGTCGTGCTAAACTCGTTGAGATTGAAGAGATTAAAGCTCTAATGTTTATGACTCCCGATGTCTCAAATATTACAGATTTTGATTTTAGGACATCGGAAGTCGTTAACTTGAAGTTATATTTAGGGTCGATAATTAAATAGGATGTAATATGAAAAAAATAATCTTCGTTTTAGCTGGAGCATTATTAGTTCTACCTCTGGCATCATCAGCTCAAATGATGAACGGCTCTGACTATCAATCTGCTGGGCAGGAATGGATGCAAAAGATGATGGGTGATAATTACGATTCCTATAAACAAGAAGTGACGGAGATGATGGGAGAAGATTTTTTCCAAAAAATGCAGGAACTTATGGGAAAATCCTACCAGTCGGGAAAAGGGTATATGAATATGATGATGCCGATGATGAGTGGATTCACGAGCGCCTATAACCAGAACGCTTTAAAGGGGTGGGGCGGAATGATGAGCGGCTGGGGCGGTTCTTTTTGGGGATGGATCGCCGGATTTCTGATGATTCTTCTGGGAATCGCGTTGGTCGGGATTCCTTTGGGTGTCTTTGTCTTGCTGGTGCTGCTGATAGTTAAGTTAGTCAAATCGCTTAAATAAGAACTAACGTTTGCTGATAATGCGGATGTGGCGGATGGATGCTGATTAGAGCTAAAACAATCCCGATAAATCGGGATTGTTTTAGCTTACAAAATAACTTGCTTATATCCGCCATTTTGAATTATGATTGTCTAATGTTCAAAACGCTTAAGAAAAAAGACAGGATTTTATCTAGTTTGGCGGAGAAAGAGGTGAAAAGACAGAAAAACACCATTGATTTAATTGCTTCGGAAAACATCGCTCCTCAGGGAGTTTTGGAATTGCTGGGCTCGGAACTGACCAATAAGTACTCGGAAGGGTATCCGGGCAAAAGATACTATCCGGGAAATGTCTACTATGACCAGATAGAAGAACTGGCAAAAAAAAGAGCCCTAAAAATTTTTCGCTTAAGTTCTAGGAACTGGCACGTTAATGTTCAGGCCTACTCGGGAGCAGTGGCTAATCTGGCTGTTTATTTGTCTGTTTTAAAACCGGGCGAAACCATATTATCCATGAACCTAACCGCCGGAGGCCACCTCTCTCACGGTTCAAAAGTCAGTTTTACCGGAAAGCTTTTTAATGTCGTTCACTACGGCGTTGATAAAAATTACGACATTGATTACGGGGAATTGGAGAAATTAGCCAGGAAACATAAACCCAAGATGATTATTTCCGGGGCTTCGGCTTATCCTAAAAAAATAAACTTTGAAAAAATAGGAAAAATCGCCAAGAAGGTTAGCGCCTATCATCTAGCTGATATTTCCCACTATGCTGGTCTTGTTTCCGCCGGTTACTATCCTTATCCTTTTAAGTTTTCTGATTTTGTGATGACCACGACTCACAAATCTCTTTTTGGGCCAAGAGCAGCATTAATCTACATAAGTAAAAATTCTTCTTTGGCAAAAAAAGAAAAAATTGACTTGCCTTTATTAGTTGACAAAGCGGTTTTCCCCGGGCTTCAGGGAGGACCTCATAACAATACCATTGCCGCCATTGCTCACGGGCTTTGGCTGACGGCAAAAAACAAAAAATATTACAGACAAGTTGTTAGAAACGCCAAAGTGCTTTGCGCGGAGATGAAAAAAATGGGATTTGTGGTGGTTGGAGGAAAAACCGAGAGCCATCTGTTTTTAGTGAATGTTTTGGGACTTGGGATGAACGGTTTTGAAGCGGAAAAAATGCTGGAAAAAGAAGGAATTTTGGCCAACCGCAACACCGTTTTTGGAGACATCTCTCCTTTTAAACCGTCGGCTATCAGAATTGGTACCTACGCTGTCACCTCAAAAGGGATGAAAGAGAAGGATATGAAAAAATTGGCCAAGAAAATTTATAACGTTTTGGTTGTATGCAGACATGGTTAAAATAAACGGAAAAGAAATTGCTCAAAAAATATTAACCGGGTTACAATCACAACCAGTACCCAAAAAATTTCTGGCGGTTTTTTTGGTAGGCAACGACCCGGGCTCGGTCAGTTTTATTGAGCAAAAGGAAAAAATCGCCAGAGAACTGGGAGTAGATTTTCGTTCGTATCACTACGAGGAAAATATTACCAATGACGATCTAAGAGAAAGAATGAGGAAAATAGTTTTGGCCAAAAGGTGCGGCGGGGCAATTTTACAACTTCCTCTGCCAAACAATCTCAACCCTTTTTACGCGGTTAATGTTGTTCCGCCTCAGAAAGACATTGAGATAATGTCGGAGAGAACAATTGGCTCTTTTTATCACGGCCGGTCTTTGGTTTTACCTCCAACGGCGGCGGTAATAGACGAAATACTAAAAAGTCTGAATTTGAAAAGAAATTCTTTTGAGCAAGTAGCGGTTTTGGGGCAGGGATTTCTGGTAGGACGTCCGGTAACCAATTGGTTTCTAGAAGAAGTTTCTGAGGTTTGTTCTTTGTCGGAGGGTTGCAGCTTGGATTATTTGAAAAGCGTTGATTTGGTTGTTTTGGGAACTGGTAGAACGGGATTAGTCAAAGCCAGCATGCTTAAAAAGGGTGTGGGAGTGATAGATTTTGGGTATGGAATAAGTGAAAAAACGGGAAGAATGAGCGGAGATTTTGATGCCGATTCTTTAGCTGAAACCGGAGAAGACCACCTTTCTTTTTACACACCCACTCCGGGAGGAACAGGACCAATTTTAGTCGCTTCTCTGTTCAAGAGTTTCTATAAGTTGAACGCTACTGATTATTAACTATTTAACTAATATACAAATATTTATTAGTAAATTCGTACAAAATTAATATTTCGTAGAGAAACACATGCGGTCTCTTTTCAAGTATATCTTTCTTGTTATTAGTGGGTTATTTATTTTAATAGCGGCCTACGCTCTTGTTCCCAAAATTCCCTCGCGGGATCTTTCCTGGGACAGCAATCCAATTTCTCAGCCGGGGCTGGAAAGCATTTCTGATTTTTTTGAGGACATTTTTAGACAGTCCCAGATAAATATTTTAGTCTTCGGCAGACCTGGGGTTGAATATCAGGGAGGAGATCTGGCTGATGCCCTGGTTTTGGTTCATTTTGACCCGGATAGGAATAAAACCTTTCTCATTTCTTTGCCGCGTGATCTTTGGATTTCCGATAAAGACGAACAGTTTAAAATAAACGAGGCAATTTACAAGAAAAAAATCCCTTCAGTTTTAAGTGAGGTTAAAGATATCACTGGCCTTTCGGCGGACGGTTATCTGATAGTTGACCTAAAAATTGTTAAAGAGGCCGTTGATTTCTTGGGAGGGGTGGATATCGTTCTGGAAGAAACAGCCGTTGATTGGGTGAGTCACTTTGAAATGAAAGCTGGACCCCAACACTTAAACGGCGAGGATGCTGTTTGGTTGATTCGCAACCGCTACAATCGGGAGGGAGATTTTTTTCGGGAAAAAAATCAGCAGGCAGTCATCAAAAGTGCCTTTGATAAATTTATTGCTCTGAGTAAAGAGAAAAAAATTGATTTCTTCAAAGAATTTATTTTAAATCCGTCAATTTTGGCCAATGCCCAAATTGATATGTCGCTTCTTACCCCTTACATCTTTGATTCTAATTTAACGGAGATTTCTTTAGAGAGCGTTGTCTTGGATTTTTCCACCAAACTTTTGAAAACAGGCTACATTTCTTTGCCGGTGGGAGCAACTACTACTAACGTCTCCGTTCTTATTCCTTCGGCCGGGTTTGAAAATTATCAGGAGATTAAAAAATATATTCAGGAAAAAGTAAAATAAAATACCCCGGGCAAATCCGGGGTATTTTATTATTTCATCAATTCAACGATCTTTTGTTCCACTGCCTTGGCTATTTTTTTATCTTCCTCCAGGCGTTGGCGAGTGGCATCCAAGCCCACTCCCAACTTTTCTCCTTCAAAAGACATAGTGTTGCCGCTTTTAGTGATGGCTCCGTATTTTAACCCGGTGTTTACCAAATCGGCGGCATAAGAGATTCCCTGTCCATAAAGAATATCAAACTCGGCAACTTTAAAAGGAGGAGCTACTTTGTTCTTGGCTACCTTGGCTTTGACTCGGTTGCCGACTATTTCTTCTCCTTTCTTAATCTGAGCCAGACGGCGAACGTCGATTCTTATTGAAGCATAAAATTTTAAGGCCCTTCCTCCGGGTGTTATTTCCGGATTGCCCCACATGACACCGATTTGGGAGCGCAGTTGATTGATAAAAACAATCACCGTTCCGTGTTTGGAGGCAATGGCTGTCAATTTTCTCAAGGCCTGGGACATAAGTCGAGCCTGAAGTCCGATATGTTGATCGCCAATTTCTCCTTCCAATTCGGCTCGGGGAGTGAGAGCGGCTACCGAATCTACTACCACCACTTCAATCAATCCCGAATTAACCAGATTTTCCAAAATTTGGAGCGCCTGTTCTCCGCTGTCCGGCTGGGAAATCAAGAGTTCCGAAGTTTTAACGCCGATTCTTTTGGCATATTCCGGGTCCAAGGCGTGCTCGGCGTCAATAAAGGCGCATTTTCCTCCTTTCTTTTGAGATTGGGCGATAACCGAAAGAGCCAGGGTGGTTTTTCCCGACATTTCCGGTCCAAAAATTTCAACAATCCTTCCTTTGGGGAGTCCGCCCACTCCCAAAGCGGCGTCCAGGGAAAAAGAACCGGTAGAAACCGTTTCTACTTTTATGGCCGCTCTACTCTCGTCCAATTTCATTACTGACCCTTCTCCAAACTTGCTTTGAAGAGATTCAATCAAGTTTTCCAAGTCACCATTTTGACTATTTTCTTTTTTGTCTTTCAGCATATCGTTTTTGACTGTTTTCTTTAATTATAACATTTTGTACTAAACAAACTTTCTTTAATCTGTGGTTGTCGCTTCATTTTCTTCGGGAACCGATTGACCAGACTCATAAATAATTGTTCTCTCTATCACTGCCTCTTTCCCCAAAAATCTTTTGGCTTTGAATCGGAAAAGATTAATTTTTTCGCTTAAGACAACCTCTTTTTCAAACATTCCGTCCGGGAAAACAACAATCTCTTCATCGTTAATGAGCACCTTGTCCTGAGCTCTTTTTACAAATCCTTTCAAAATAAAATTGGGTTGGTCAACAATCAAATCGTTTCTGTCCGGGTTGGTCACTTCCAGAGTGGGAGAGCCAAAAAAACTGGATATTTGAGGAACAATCAATGCCAGAAAAATCAAAACAACGGCGATAATCAATACATTCTTTTTACTGGCTGGCTGAAGGGCAAATCGATTAACGGGCAACCTGTCTTCCTCTCCCGATTTTTTAATCTCCGCCTCCTTTTTGTACTGTCCCCAAAAATCGTCGAATTCTATGTCCAGATACTGAGAAATTCTTTCTACATATCCTCGGACGTAGGGCAGGGCCGGAAGTTTTTCAAAGTCGCCATCCAAGAAAGCTCTAATATAAATCGGGGCGATCCCCGTTTCTTCTGACATTTTCTGAGGACTGGCACCCCTGTCTTTAAGCGCGTCTCTTAAAATTCCTCGAAAACCTTTTAGTTCCATAAAAATTAACTAAATAACTAATAACTCATAACTGATAACAAATAAAAACCATCAGTTTTAAAAATCTAAACCATTCCATTCAGGTTATTGGTTATAAGTTATTAGTTGTCTTGTTCACTACTAATGTAAACCTCTCTTGGTTTAGCACCTTCGCCCGGGCCAATCAACCCCTTTTCTTCCATCATATCCAAAAGCCGGGCGGCTCTGGCATAACCCACTTTCAACCTTCTCTGAAGGAGGGAAGCCGATGCTTTTTTGGCCTGTTTGACCACCTCAATCGCTTCCTTCAGCAATTCATCATCTCCCTCAACCTCCTCATATTCTTCAAAAAGATCCTTTCCAGTTTCCCGCGACCATTCTTCATCACTACTATTTTCTCCGTTGAAAAAAACCTCTTCTTCACCGGCCCAATCCTCGTTATTCTCCCTGATAAAATCGGTCACTTTTTTAATCTCTTCTTCCGAAATGTAAGCCCCCTGAATCCTTTTTGGTTTAGAGAGCTCGGCTGAGACAAAAAGTAAATCTCCTCCGCCAAGGAGTTTTTCCGCTCCGGCTGTGTCCAAAATGGTTCGGGAATCTATCTGGCTGGCTACCTGTAAAGCGACGCGGGCAGTGATATTGGCTTTGATCAATCCGGTAATTACCTCCACCGAAGGCCTTTGAGTGGAGAGAATCAGATGAATACCTGTCGCCCGGGCCATTTGA
>MGIN01000027.1:52280-54079 GCA_001793775.1 Candidatus Wolfebacteria bacterium GWA1_42_9 | reverse complement strand
GACGCGTGTCAAAAAAACGAAAATACAGCTCAGCGTCACCCTTCAAAACCGCTTTGAGGCGGTTCATGAGGACGCCGCAGGCTCGGGGAATGCGGTTGGGCGTATCCTCCATCGACCCCGAGCAGTCGATGATGATATACAGGAGTTGCTTACGCTCGCTCCTGATGCCTCGTTCCCGGACATTCAACTGTCCGGAAACAGCCTGGTACCAGAAGTAGGTGCGGGACTTCTGGTAGGTGGCCCATCCAGGCTTGGCCATCCTGGAAACCTCCCCGAGGTTTTTGATGGCGCGGTTGCGTACATCATCGCCTTCGGGGTCGGGTGTAAATTTAGTCTCCCGCGCCACCCGCATGCGCGAAAGAGTATCGAGTTGGCGGGAAATACGAAGCATCTCGCGCTTCCCTCGATCCGAAAGAAAATCCTCCGCAATCCGCATCTTGTGGAGAGACTCTCCTTGCCCACTTCCGGCCGTGGGCGGATTGGTGTTTTCCTTCTCGTCCGGATCGAGAAGGTCTTTCTCATCCTTGTCGAGGCTTTCCACCTCGTCAAGAACGTCGGCGAGCTCGCGGGCGGTTTTGTCTCCCGCGTCCTCTTCGAAGATGGGGAGAGTTTCCCCCTCTCCACTGGGCTCCCCGCCTTTTTTGGCGGAGAGAAGTTTGAGCAGGTTCGCTGATTGCTCAAGTGGTGTGTTTCCAGGCACGCCATTCCACTTAAGAGCGCGCAGAAAATCGCACACTCGAGAGTGGTATTTCACCGCGGTCTCAACTTTGGCCACGGCCGCCTCCACGAACGACTTCGTTTCCGAGCCGTTCGCGAGACTATAGTTACCGCTTTTTTCCGGGCGGAGCGAGTCCGCCACCTGGCGCTCCACGGCAGAGCGCCAGGAATCTGGAGAAAGAATCTCTCCTCCGGACCGGATGTTGGCGAGGTCGGCGAGAAGCGACGGCGAATATCGCTTCAGACCGACCTTTTCGGACGCTCCCCGCATCTCCTCATGCGTCGGTGTGAGGTAATGCGGAGACGGTCTGGTGCGGAGTGTTTCCACCCTACACCCCCCTCCCCCGCACCGTTCAGATGCGGACCAGTTCTTCGGCCCTCCGGCGAGCCGAAATAATGTGCTGACCGACGCCCTGCCGGAGAGCGTCACGCCTCTGCACCAGCTCGTCGGGGACGGCAAGTGTCGTCATCTCCGACTCTAGGGCCGCGAGGCGTTTCGCGGCCTGGAGGGCCTTGATAGGCGTGTCGCCCACCTCGGCCACGAGACCCGCGAGCGCGCGCTCAAACTTCTCGAGCGCACTCGCGGCCTCCGCCCGGGCCATCGCCGCCTCAACTTCGGTGGCAATGGTATCCCCGATCTTTTCGAGACCAGGGACAAACTTCAACACGCCGAGATCCTCTTTTTCAACGTGCTCTGCGCCACGGGCAGCGGCGCGACCAATGATGGCATCCCGCGCGTACATCGCGGTACGCGGGGAAACTACGTTACCGCCAGCCACCTGGCTGGCAATAACCTCGGCGAGAATGGGTGTGAACCCATTCAACACCGAAGGAATTTTTTCGTACATAGCAAGGTAGTCCCTTGCTATGTACGAAGGCCACGACACTCGCAATTGGAGCGGGAACCGCTCCACAAGTGCCGCAACTGCCGGCCCGAGATCTGCGATCTCGGCCGGCTCTCTGTTTGTGCACGCAATGATAACCTGCGTACACATCGGGAACTGCTGGGTGCCCTTTCGAAGGACACCCGATGTCATGGTATCCTTCAGCGCCAGCAAAACAGATGCCGGCGCGTCGAACAA
>MGIN01000027.1:36168-52245 GCA_001793775.1 Candidatus Wolfebacteria bacterium GWA1_42_9 | reverse complement strand
GGATGACCGCGGTGACCATGGCGGACTTCGCATGTCCGCCAGGCCCCCAAAGTATCACGTTCTTCCTCGCCGTCAGGGCGACGGCGAGGACTTCGGCGACCTCCTCAAAGTAAATGAAGGAGGTGCCGAGAATTTCCCTGATCCTCGACAACAGGTCGCCCATGGCGACCTCCCTTCTTTGCGCTTGAGCGCCGCGCACACCTTCATTCAGGGGTGCACAACGCCTTGTGCGCCTCGCTGTCTTGTTGGCCGCGAATCACCCAAGAGTCAGATGCGCCTACCCACACCTGTCCTGATTGTTTTTAGTTAGCCGGGTAGGCGGCTTTATTCTTTTTCTTTACCACGGGCACACGGTTGTTTCCGTGCCTGGGACTATTGGTTCGGCTCCCCACACTAAAGCGTGGGAAAGCCAGAACCGGAACGCCGCTTTGCGCGCCGCCGACGGATCGGCTTGTTGCGCGAAATTGCGCTCATCCCATGGCTCCGGCTCAGGCCGGGTACCCACGAAGGCGGTAATGAGAACGTACTCGCCGCAATCCCCCACCTTCAGGATTACGACGAGTGATGAACATGGCTCGGACTTGCGGTTTTTGACAAACCGCGTCAGCCCGAACCTTTTGGGCCGTTGTGCAAAAACAATTTCGTCCCCCGGCCCGGTGGGGACGCAGATTGTCTCGCCGATGGATGAACCGAAGTCCACTTCCTCGACGAGAAAACCTCTGCCCAGTGAGTTAATTCGGGCAAGCGCGACGGGCAGGAACCGCGACAGCCCGATGTGGTTGTGGCTATTGAATCTGTCCACAACCATCTCCCCCGATGCCAGTTTTCCCAGCATGGGACACCTCCTTTCTTTGAGGTTACTTCGCCTAAAAAGAAATGAAACATCCATCTCTGCTTAAACGAAGCAACCTCGCAAAAAGATTTTTGTGTGCTATTATTCAATTTTCAAAGTTCTCTCATTTTTCTACCGGGTAGTGAGCTTTCGCTCTACTACTCGGCTCTCTCCACTACACAACATTAATATCTCAAATTCTCTCTCCTATATTTTTTGTGTTGTGTACTCTCTCCCCTCGCCCCGCCGTAGTTCTTCAACGAAGGCGGGTTTTTCTTCCAAGGAGATTTCCAGGCGCAAAAGCGGGTTAGTCCCTTGCGCCCAGCCGATCTCCTTACAAGAACGGTCGGTAATATGCCCTATCTTGGACTTCTCTCTCGTGTTTTCTTTCTCCTCTTCATGCCTGGCTTGCCGGCCCAGGTGCCGCCCCGGTGAGAATGTCGGGGTCAGGAAATTGAAAACGAAATCCTCAAGAACATATTGCCTATCAATGTGCTATTTGTACTGTTCTCTCCTCGCCCTCCGTAGCTTCACGCGTAGGAGGATTATCTTGAAGAGATGCCTGGGTATAAGAATCTCTCTTTGACTCGCCGAAGCTTTACGCGTAGGCGGTCCTCTTACACCCAGTCCATCTTCTCAAAATCAATGTGCAACGACTGGAACTCTCCTTTGCCCTCCATAGCTTTATGCGAAGGAGGGTTTCTCTCCTTATTTCCAGCCGTAAGTACTGTTTATTTTAGTGTGCTAAATGTGCTATTTTCTTTCTTATTCGTGTAGGCGCATTCGTGTTGCTATCAGGCGCGCTTTTCGTATGTGTCATTCTGTGATGACAGTATAGCATAGTATTTACTTATTGTCAAGTGCTTCTGACTATCTTCTCCGAAAATGGCTTAAAACCTCATATTTACAGCGTATCTGGTGTTCTATAACTAATCCTTTTTGTCATTTTCTACTGACAGTATAGCATATTACAAATTATTTGTCAAGTACACACGACAACGTGTTAAAACAGCCAAAACTTCCTATTTTAAACGCGTTTGATATAATAAACTCATATGAATAAAGATGTACTAACAAAAATAGGCCTCTCTGAACAAGAAGCCAGTGTCTACAATTTCCTTCTGGAAGAAGGGGAGACAACTGCCGGTTTGATTATTAAAAAAACCAAAATAAAAAGGGGTACTGTTTATAATATTCTAAAATATTTTTTGAAAAACAGTTTAATCACCCAATCCGACAAAACCGGGGTGGCCAAGTTCAAACCAGAGCACCCGCTAAAACTCAAAGAATATTTTGATAAGAAATTAGCAGAGGTTTCTTACGCTAAAAGCATACTGGAAAATAACTTACCTGATATTGTTTCCAAATTTAATCTTTCTCAAAATAAACCGGGCATACAATATTTTGAGGGAATGTCTGGAACCCAAATAATTCTTAACGATTCTCTAACATCCAAAACAGAAATCTTGACTTACGCTGATTTGGAAGCTATTCAGAAATATATTCCTGAAATAAACAGAGAATATGTTGAGAAAAGAGACAAGCTTAATATCAAAAAAAGGGGAATAGTTTTAGATACCCCGTTTTCTAGAAAATTCATAAAGGACTACCATCCCAACGTTACCGAAACCAAACTGATTCTTCCGGGACAATACCCTTTTAACACCATCGTGCAAATTTACGACCAGAAAGTTTCCTACCTGACTCTTTCTGAAAAAAATATCGTGGGCATCATTATCCACGATAAAAACATATATCAAACCCACAAATTGCTCTTCAAGAGATTGTGGGAATCTTTATCCTGATAAGTTAGGCCGCTTTCCTTTCAACCTCCAATTCTTTTCTCTTTTCAAACAAACAATACCACCTCTGGCCGTCTTTAAAATATCTGGACAAAACAAACCCCCTATCCAAAAGCCCAAAATTAAGAGCTTCTGGGTTTCTTTCTAAAGAACTGGATGTGATGAAATCTCCGAAATCAGAAAGTGGTTGGTCTTTAGACTTTTCCACCATGTCTTTTCTAGACATAGATTTTCCCGGGTAATTTTTTCTGTCGTTTCTCTCTATCTGAAAACTGGGAACGCCGGCATAATCGTAAAGTCTGACAGCTACAAAACCAGTTTCCAGATAATGGGCCCCTATATCGGACAAAGCATTGCAGTCGGCATCCAAAACCGATTCCTTGGCTTTCATATCCACCGTCTTTTCCATTATCGCCTCCCCTATAGCCGAGCCCCTAAAGTCTGGAGCTACATTGACAGAACCAAGATACAGGCGATCTTCTTTCTCACCCTCGTCAAATCTCAAAAAAGAGACGATTTCCCCTTTGTACCGCAAGATATAAAAAGCGGTTTTGGGATTATTTAGCGCCTGATCAAAAACCTCTAGAAGCTTTTCACAAAGTTCCGGCTGGCTTGCGTAATTACCGCGATAAATTTCCCTCATTCTTTCAATGTCTTTGGGGCTTATTTCCGCGCCCTCAACCGATCTGAATTCAATATCCTTAATTGTTTCAAAATCAATTCCATGTCCGCCCTTTTTAAGAGCCCTGAAAGAAGAGAGAAATAACAACGTCTCGGTTTTTATCTTTTCCAACTCACCCAGAATTTGATCAGGCGGCATTTCTGATAAACGGGCCAACAAATCAGTTCCTCTCCTCATCGTACTCTCACTTATCCGATCCATTGTATCGTAAAAAAATCTTTTTTCTTCTCCAAAATTTTCCTTAAGATATTTTTCAATCTCCCAAGCCGCTCCGACTATTTCGCTAAATTTATCAAAAATTGCTCTGGCTGCGTCGTCTCTAAGCTCGTTTCCTATAGAAATCAATTTATCTCCCATTTTTCTGTCGTGTTCTAAAGATAGGAATGCTCTTGCCCAACCAAGGCCGTATTTCAATGACAACCTTTCTAAAATTTCGGCTTTCCCCGGATTATTCCTAAGATATTCAACAAATAAAAACTGCTCTTTAAATCTTAGGTATAGATGGGCATCGGTTTCCTTGCTGTTTTCAGAAACAGAATATCCGGGTAATTGATAGTCGTCGGGAATAGCTCCGGTTTTTTTCATATACTCAACGAAATCAAAAACCAAGGGCATCCAAGTGTTAGACAGTCCGCGATATACTTCATCTCCTTTTTCTTTCTTAGCGTCGGTAAGCACGTCTAAAAACTTCGCCACAACAGCATCAACGCACTTGGAAGAAATATCCCAATGTAGTATATCGGTGCCAGACCCGTAATTTTGAGATTCTTCCGAAAACTGGTTAACAAACTTTACCAATTCTTCTGGACTGGAATTCTCGACAGCCCCGATAAATTTGTCCTCCTCCTCTTCATCTACAAAGGCAATCCAAAAATCTCCCCACATATAATCCTTTATATAGTAGAGAAAATTTTGAGGATTATCGGATTGTCTCTTGGCTTTTTCTCTCACCCTTTTGACAGCCTCAAGATATCTTGGGCTATTTATAGATTCTTCATAATTCCAATCTATTTCTCCTTCGTTTTTACCACTCTCCGCCCGTTTTTGTTCCAGTGGATTTGTCATATCCCCATTATTATCTATTTTAAACATTAATCAAGACAACTCTTTAAAAACAAAACTCCCCCGACCAGAAGCCAGGGGAGTTTTTCTAAACCAAAATCTTATCTTGATTCTGTATGATCTCGGAATTTCTCGATCATGTGAGCAGCGTAATCCTTGCCTCCGAGTCCAAAAGCAATGCCGCCGGCCAGAGCCAACATGGCAATGAATCCGGTGATAATTGTTTGAATCAGAACTCCAGCCACTCCCAATTGAATGAGAGCCGCTAAAAATCCAAAAACCGCCACCGCCCACCAAGTCAACGTTCCCAAGAAACGAGAGGCGTGAAGCCTAGCTCCCATAATCGATCCGCGAACCAGACCCCTCAAGAAATTGGCCACTACCAACGCCGCCAACAAAATCAAAACCGCAGCAATGACGTTAGGGAAGTAGAGAAGCACATCATTGAGGAAAGTGGAAAGGCCCCAGAGTCCCAAGATATCAGAGACCGCCAGAACCACCACTACCACAAAGAACCAGTAAATCAGTCCGCCGATAAATCGGCCAGTGCTGAGATGATAACCGGTCCTTTCCATGAAAGCTTCAAAACCCAACTTCTTCAGAAGAGAATCAATTTTCAAAAGATTGACAATCTTCTCGAATAAAGCTCTCAGAAGAGAAGCTACCAACAAGCCAATAATCAACACTACCAAGGCACCAATTAAAGAAGGCAAAAAGCGAACGATAACCTCCCAAGTGCTTTGAAGGGGCAGAGCAAAAGCGTCAGCCCAAGTTTGAGCGCTCATATTGTTTATACCAATTAGACCTTTTAAAAAACGAAGATAAATCGACCTTTGTTTGTCCGAATTTCCCTTAATTATAGCGGAAAGTCAAAAAATAGTCCAAATCAAATGTGGATAACTGCCGGCACTATATGTAGTCATTCTAACTCCTCTTTAAAAACCGCCAAAAAAGAGATAGAATAGATTAACTTATTATTAGTATATTAGTACAATATTTGTAATTAGTAGAGAAACCTCACATGAAACTCATCTTCAAATTAATCTTCCTTCTGGCCTCTAATGCCATTGCCCTGGCCATAGCCGATTACTTTGTCAGTGGCTTTGATATCCAGCCGACCTGGCAGGCTTATTTGGAGGTAATTGCCGTTTTTACCCTAATCAACCTTCTTGTCCGGCCGATTTTGAAATTGGTTCTTTCTCCAATTATTTTTATTACCTTGGGTCTGGGGGTGATTATCGTCAACGCCCTGGTGCTCTACGCATTAGATTGGCTGGTGACCGGTGTTACCATTGCTGGACTTTATCCTCTAGTCTATGCTACTTTGATTATCAGTATTGCTAATTTTGCCTTTCACTTCTCCGCCAAGAGAGCTTACGCCGATTAAATTCAAATTTTTCTATAATATCTTTTCCAATTAATTCCCAATCTTTATGAAGGAAGTAATCACTATTGCCCAGTTGGTTGTCTCGGTGGTCTTGATTATTTTGGTTCTGCTTCAGGAAAAAGGAGGGGGACTTTCGGGGGCCTTCGGCGGTTCGGAGGCCAGTGGTTTTGCTCCCCGCAAAAGAGGTTTGGAGAGATTGATTTATTTTGCTACTCTCGCCTTTTTGATTCTTTTTGCCGTTATCTCTCTGGCTAACCTGCTTATCAAATAAACGCCTTTTGTATTTTAGGATTAAAGGTGTCGCAACCCGTTTCATAAAAAGTTTTTGTCTTGCCTGCCGGCTCGCTTCGCCGGAGCTTCAGCGAGGCGAGCAAGCCGGCGGCCGGATGACTACATCGAAATGATACGGGCAACGACAACCAAACCCCATAACGCTTTCTCGTGTCATGATTAAATCTCTCATCCTAGCCATCAAATCTCTCTCTTTTAGAGAAAAGTTGATTTTTATCGCCGCTCTTGTTTTGTTTGTTGTTTCTTTTATTACTCTCCTGATCCAAGTTATCAATCGAGAAACAATCCAGTCCCCCGACGGCGGGGGGAGTTTTGTCGAGGGGGTAGTTGGCCAGCCGGCCTTTATTAATCCCGTCCTGGTCAAACCGGGAACGGTAGACGAGGACTTGGTTGTTCTCATATTTGCTAATGTTTTAGACCTGTCCGAAAGCATTAAACACAGCAAAGATTTCAAAAACTGGACGGTGCGTCTCAAAGAAAACGCCCGTTGGCAGGACGAAACGCCTCTTACCAGCGACGACCTGATTTTCACCGTCCAAACCATTCAAAACCCAGATACTCTTTCCCCTCTTTTTTCGGATTGGCAATATATTAAAATTTCCCGCATCAGCGAAAGAGAGATCTCTTTTGATCTTCCCTCTTCCTATTCTCTTTTTGAAAATTTGCTGGAAAAATTAAGACCGATCCCCAAAAAAATATTTGCCGACATCGCTCCAGCCAATATCAAACTCTCCTCTTATAACCTGGAGCCGTTTGCCAACGGGCCGTTTACCTATGACCAGATGGAAAAAAAGAAAGATGGTTTTATCACCGCTTATTATCTGAAAGCCAACACAGTTTATCGTTCCATCGGTTCTCTTCCCTATCTCAAGAAATTTACCGTCCGCTTCTTTGAAAACGAAGAGGGATTGGTTGGGGCTTATAATTTAGGAACAATTGACGGATTTTTGGCAACCGACCATTCGCTTCTTTCCCAGACATCCATTAACTCGTCCGTTGAAAAAATTCCCACCACCAAATACTACGCCCTTTTTTTAAATCCGGACGCTAATCTTTTTTTGGGCTCATTAAAAATCAGAAGAGCTCTCCAACTGGCAGTTAACGTTCCCTTAATCATCAGTCAGGAATTTGAAGGTTATGCCTTCCAGGAGGCAGGACCGATTCCTCCTATTCTTTCTTCTTATTCCAGCGAAGTTGAAGAAAACACCCGATATGATCCCGAGCAAGCCAAAAGTTTAATTGCTGCCGACGGCTGGACCCGCAATCCGGAAACCAATCTCTGGGAGAAATCAGAAAAGAATAAAAAGTACGAGTTGATTGTTGCTATCAAAATTCCCGACACGCCTCTTTTAACAAAAGTCGCCCAACAAATCCAAAAAGATTGGGAGGAAATCGGCGTTAAAACGGAGATCACCAGATACGATGCCCCGGCTATCAGCGACGAAGTTATCAAAACCAGAGATTATCAGGTGCTTCTTTTTGGGAATATCGTCTCCCGCGAACCCGATCTTTTTTCCTTCTGGCACTCCAGCGAAAAATTTTATCCAGGTCTTAACTTGGCCCTCTACGACAACAGTTCAGTTGATGATTTAATCATCGCCTCCCGCAAAATAGCTGTCGATGACTCAAGAAGGGAGGGGGTTCTTGCTCAAATTCAAAGAGAGGTTGTGGAAGATGCCCCAGCCATCTTTCTGGCCTCTCCTCAATATTTTTACATCCACAAAACCAGTCGCCCAGGGGTGATTATTAATCTTATTTCCCTTCCCAGCGACCGCTTCCAAAAAATCACCCAGTGGTATGTGAAGACAAAGAGGGTTCTTAAATAAAGTTTCCAGTTTTCAAAAATTAATTCTAATAATGTAAATCACTTTATGCCTGCGAATATGAAAGAAATATCCGGTCTCCCCGTCAAACTGACCTCCAGAGGTTTGATTTTCGGTAAGAATCTAACCCGTCCTTCTTTTGAAAAAAAAGATTATAAAAAACACAGAGAGTTCTTCAAAAGCCGGGGACTTGCAAAAAATAAAGTTCTGTACTATATTTACCGTAACGTTGCTTTCTTGAAAGATGCTCCTCTCTTTAAAAAAGAGGGTTTGCGTTATGATTTAACCCTTATTTTTGGAGGAGGTGTCGGCCAAGAACCAGTGCGAACAATTGGGCATTTTCACAAAGGAAAACTGCCGGAGGTTTACCAAGTTATCTATGGTAATGCTATCTTCTATTTCCAAGACAGCCAGAATAAAAAATCTTATTTTATAGAAAAGAGAGGAGGAGAAAAGGTTTTTATTCCCTCTGGGTTTGGACACATAACCATCAACCCTTCTTCACAAAAGCCACTATTAATTGCCAACATCTTTACAAGTAGACCAAAATCATCCAACTACTTATTTTTTAAAAGAAATCATGGTCCCGCTTGGTATCCAACAACGAAGAAAGGTGAAATAACTCTTGAAAAGAATCTAAATTACAAGAAATTTTCTAAGGTTTCTAAAAAGCTTCCTTTTCAACCAAAAATTGCCCTAGGAAAAACTCCGCTCTACAAAGATTTTGTAAAAAACCCCGAGAAATTCTCTTTTTTGAAAATATAAAAACGCCCAGGTGGTGGAACTTGGTAGACACGTAGCGTTCAGGGCGCTATAACCGCAAGGTTGTGGAGGTTCAAATCCTCTCCTGGGCACAAAAAGACGCGATATAAATACTACCCTAAAAACCCAAAAGATGGAGAAACCTCTATCCAATTATCAATCTCTCTTACTTTCAACTTTATACTTTAAATTTTAAACTAATAAATACATGATTCAAACCAAACATTCATCAAAAAGAACAACTTATCACCCGGTTCACCACCGGCACGTTAAAGAGACCGAAAAGGAACCGGAGTTAAAATTCACTCCCTTAGGAGGATTAGAAGAAATAGGCCGTAACATGTCCGTTTTTGAGTATGGGGATGAAATTATTATCTTTGATATGGGGTTTCAGTTTCCCGAGGAAGATACTCCGGGAATAGATTACATCATTCCAAATATTAATTCGTTGATACCGAAAAAAGATAAAATCAAGGCTCTCATTATTACTCATGGGCATTATGATCATATTGGTGCCATTCCTTATCTCATAAATAGATTGGGACCTAACATCCCTATCTACGCTGCCGCTTTGCCCAAAGAAATTATTAAAAAAAGACAAGAGGAATTTCCCAACGCACTCAAATTAAATATAGAAACCATAAAGCACGGTGATAGAGTGCGGATTTCCACAAACATTGAAGTTGAGTTCTTTGAAATAGAACATACCATACCCGACTCTTTTGCGGTTCTAATAAAAACTCCGGTGGGAAACATGGCCTACTGCGCTGATTTAAAAATAGATTATGATCTTGAAGGTAATCCGAAAGATCTGGACTCATACAGAGAAATGGGCAAAAGAGGAATTCATACTTTGTTCCTAGAAAGCACCGGAGCGGAAAGACCGGGAAAATCAATCCCCGAGGCTCTGGTAATCAAGAATCTAGATGAAATCATCAGCAAAGCCGAGGGTAGAGTAATTGTCGGTCTATTTGCTTCATTGTTAACGAGAGTGGCTAATATCATTCAGATTGCCGAAAAACACGACCGAAAGGTTTTTTTGAGCGGCCTTTCTTTGAAAAATAACGTCCGCATCGCCCAAAATTTGGGTTATATCAAGGCTAAGAAAGGAGCGATCGTCAATGTGGAAGAAATTCACAAATACAGAGATGAAAAAATCCTGGTTCTTTCCACCGGCGCCCAGGGAGAACCAAGGGCCAGTTTGATGAGAATTGCCAACGGCGAGCATAAATACGTCTCTGTCAAGAAAGGAGATGTCATACTTTTTTCCTCGTCAGTTATCCCGGGCAACGAAAGACCGATACAAACCCTTAAAGACAACCTGACCAGACAAGGTGCCAGGGTAATTCAAAGCCAACACATCGATATTCACTCCAGCGGACACGGTCCGGCAGAAGATTTAAAAATGGTCACCAAGATGATTAGACCCAAGTTTTTTATCCCCATCCACGGCTGGTATTTTATGCGGGCGGCTAACGCTCAACTAGCCAAGGAAATGGGCGTTCCTTTAGAAAACAGCTTTTTGGTAGATAACGGCCAGGTGGTTAAAATCCGAAAAGAAAAAGTCTTTATCTCAGAGGAAACGGTTCCGGCCTCTTATGTGATGGTGGACGGTTTGGGAGTGGGCGACGTAGAAGAAGTAGTTGTTCGCGACCGGACAGTTCTTTCCCAGGAAGGAATGATGGTTTTGATCGTTACCTTGGACCGGCGCACCGGCAGATTTCTCAAAAACCCCGACATCATCTCCCGGGGATTTATCTATCTCAAAGACAATAAAGAGTTAGTGGAAGAGGTTAGAAAAAAAATCAGGGGGATTATCACCCGTATCCCCCGCTTCCAATCAGTTGATTCCGATTACTTAAAAAATATGATTAAAGACCAAATCGGCCAGTTCGTGTATAATAAAACCAAGCGCCGACCGATGGTCCTGCCAGTTATTATTGAAGTCTAGTGGTCCTCTACCAATTACTAATTTGGTACGAATATACAAATAAGACATGAAGAGGATTTTATCCGGCATAAAGCCGTCATCAGAGATACTCCATCTTGGCCATTATTTTGGAGCTCTCAAACAATGGGTTGGTTTGCAAAAAACCCACACATGTTTGTTTCCGGTAGTGGACCTCCACGCCCTTACCATCCCCCAAGACCCTCAAAAACTCCGAGAGAGCACTACCAATGTGGCAAAAACCTATCTGGCTGTCGGCCTGGACCCAAAAAAATCTGTAATTTTCAAGCAGTCTGATGTTGTTGCCCATCTTGAGCTGTTCTGGATATTGAATACCATCACCAAGGTATCAGAATTGCTTTTAATGACACAATATAAGGACAGGGTGCAGAAAAACGGTCCCCAAAGCGCTTTGGCCGGGCTTTTGAACTATCCCGTCTTAATGGCTGCCGACATCCTTTTGTATGACACCAACTTCGTGCCTGTAGGAGACGATCAGGTCCAACACATAGAACTTGCAAGAGAAATCGCCCGAAGATTCAACCAAAAATTCGGGCAAACATTCGTTATTCCTCAACCAATGGTAGAAAAAATCGGGGCAAGAATAATGTCATTGGACGATCCCGCCAAAAAAATGTCAAAAAGCGACTCGAACCCGAACAGCTGTATCGCCCTCACCGACAAGCCGGCAGTAATCAGGGAAAAAATCAAAAGAGCCGTTACCGATTCGGGTAAAGAGGTGAAATACGATCCCAAAAAGAAACCGGGGATTTCCAACCTGCTGACAATTTTATCTTTAGTTCTTAATGTTTCTATAAAATCCCTTGAGAAAAAATATAAAGGCGCCGGTTACGGCCGATTTAAATCGGATGTCGCCGACACTCTGGTAAGATTCCTTTCCGATTTTCAAAACAAATACAATAAAATCTCCGATGCTCGGGTAAAAAAAGTTCTCGCCGACGGCGCCAGGAAAGCCCGGAAAACCGCCGAAAAGAAAATTGAAGAAGTGTATAAAAAAGTGGGGCTAAAATAGTAGTTGGTATTTAGCGGCCAAAAATCACGCTGTCAGGACCTTTATGCGATACCAGCTCCTTTGCCAACAAGTCGAAGAACACTAGCTACTCCACTGCACGCCACCGGGCCGAACCAATCGGCCCGGCTTGCATTTTAGAAATAATCCTACCGCCCCCGAATTCAAACAAATCCGGCTTAACCCCGGTACTGTATACAGTACCGGAGATTAAATAGGCCTCTTTAGTAACCAACAAGTGTCATTATTAATAACGCCAGGGGGCAATTGGCGGTATTCTTCGTTTTTTTCTTTCTGAAGCGGCGGGGGGTGAATAAACTCTTTTTCTATGAGGATTTCTTCCGTAATTTCTGCCAGAGAGAAGATCACGAGCATTGCTGATAGTAGCTTTTGAAATATTTAAAGTGTTTACAATTTCTTCGTATTGTTTCCCTCTCCCCAACAAAATCATAGCGGCTAATCTCCTCAATAAAGTATTTTTCTCGTCATCGGTGAAAAATTTACTCAAAAAATCTTCCGTCTCCTGGGGAGAGTTGATCTTTTTTATCTCTTCAAAAATTATCTTCAAGCTTTGAGCCGACAGTTCCGGAGTAATTTTATCTTTGAGATATTTTCTTGTCATTGTGGGAGATAATTACAGTAAAAAAATTATAGCAGGGCGTAAGAGAAAACGGTATCCTGTCTCTTTCCTGCTCGGTACTGTAAACAGTACTGCGCAGGTAGCAGGGAAATTTTATTCTCTCTTTCTACTTTTTACCATTTACCCTCTCGTCCAACTTTTTACTCAGACAAACCGGCTGATTATCGTATAAACGACACTCGCCACAAACACCAGTATTATTGTCCACCAAAAAGGAGCCCAAATCTTTTTTATCAAACTTTTTCCCTCCTGCTTTCGGGATTTTTTCCACATCCAAAGAATCATTATTCCTTCCAGACCGATAAAAATTCCTCCGGCAAATCCCACCAAAGAAAGGAAGCTTCCTGAATTTAAAAAGAAAAGGATTAAAGGTAAGGAAACAATCAAAAAAGCCGATAGAATTTTGGAGGACCTTAAATCAAATTCCAAAGAATGCCTCACATCCAAACCGATGGAAAAGTAAGAGCTCAAAAGAGACAAAATTCCCAAAACCCCAAAAATTAAAAGAAAAGCCCAAAAAGAAATATTCGAAGAAACTCCCGAAATCGAGTCGGGAGTTATTTTTCCCGAAAGCCCAATTACCCCCGAAACGAAAAATAAATAAACCAGAGCCGGAATAACTGTCCCCCAAATAATCGGCTTTCTAGCTTCCGTTACCGGCCGCCCGATGCGGTTAAAATAGTGGATTAAGGAAGGCACCGCCGGTCTGCCGTTCAAAGAAAAAAGTAGTGGTCCGAAAGGCAAAAACCAGAGAAAATAATCGGAAGAAATCAAAGAAAAATCCTTTTCCAAAAATTGAGGAACGCCCCAGACGGCAATTAAAGCTACCACCGCCAAAATTCCGGCCGTCGCCAGAAATTCAAAAAGAGCCACTCTTTTAGTCCCGGCAAAAATCGCTAGCGATCCCAACCACCAAAAAATGATTACTCCCCAAACAATCGGCAGACGGGGGAAAATTAAAGAAATAAAACTAGCCGAAAGAACCAGATAAATTACCAAAACAAAAAACATTTCCACCACTGTCCCCAAAATTGAAAGCCAATATCCTTTTTCTCCAAAATAAATCCGGGCAAAGCCGGCAAAACGGTGACGGTCGCTGTTTTTCAAAATTAAATCGGCATACATCAGGTGGACTACACAAAAAACAAGAGTAAAAACAATCAGAAGCAAGAAACTCCAAAAGAGCCCCGCCCGGGAAAAAACATAGGGTAAAGAAAAAATACCGGCCCCGATGATGGTTCCGGCCAATAAACTGACGGGTAGTATAAAATTTTTCCAAAAACGCATAAAAAACGTAACACAAATATACAAATTCGCACGAATGCCACGAATAGAAATTCGTGTGGGCACATGAACCCTACGGGGTGGAACCTCTGACTCCGGCCTGTAGTACCCGTAGCCATAGGCGGCCGGGCATCGCCAAAGGCTATGCCGGCGGAGCGAGGTGCGCTATTTGTGTGCTACTCCTCTATCGGATACACTTCGTCTCCCTCCCGAACATCCTGGTCCACCTTCACCCCAACCTGCTGTCCTTTTTTGGCTTTGGTAATCGCTTCGTGCTCATACTGCATCGATTTAATCTCCTGCTGAAAATCAGTGGTGTGCCCTTTGAAATGAACCATCTGTCCTACTTCAATCGAAGCCAAACATTCCAAAATCGCCACCCCGATTTTTCCGTAAAGATGAATGACTTTTGCGATAGGTTTTTGAGCCATAAAATGTGTTTTTTGAAACGACCTTTATAATATGATTCTAATCTACAAATCTTATGCCAATCTACAGATTGCGAATATTAGCAATTAGCATTTATTGGCATTACATTCGCATATTGGAATTATGTCGTGTTAGTCACCTTCTGGTTGAGGATTTTCTTTCGAACTTTTACCGTCCGCTTCTCTGTCTTTTTTAATCAACTCTATTAATTTAGTCACTAATTCTTTGGGGTCGGATGAATAAACGATTTTTCCATGTCCCCGATGCCCCCGAGCAATAATATCTTTAATCAAATCATCGGTTTCCCAGGGACCTTCCAAAATTCCGATAGGTTTTTTGTCCTCAAAAGCAATAGTGAATTCGTTCAAAGTGCCCACCCGACCGCAACCAACGATAATCGCGTCTGATGAGCGAGTCAATATCAGATTTCTTCCTGAATAACCAAATCCGGTGAAGACAACCAAATCATGATACTGGGTAGGAAGTTTGTAAACTTTAGTGTGTTCTTTGCTGGTAGAAGCCGGCGAGAAACCGACAACAATCCCTCCTTCTTCTTTGGCCCCTTTGGCCGCCCAGAAAGGAAAACCGGTGGTGGCACCGCTGATTAAAACTCCCCCCTGGCGAATTACTTCTCTCCCAATTTCCGCCGCCTTGGAAAGAGAATCTTCGCCACAATGACTGGTTTCGGCTGCTCCCGAGATACAAATCCGGTATTTGGGAGTGTGATTGTTTTCTAAATTGCGACTGTCCATAACAACAATCTCCTGTATTTAGGTTAATAAATTTAATTTTAATTTATTCAGGTTAACTAATAATAACTCAACATCTGCTAAAATCCAAATGACAAAATCCAAATTTCAAATCAACAATTAAATAGCTAGAAATTTCAAACTTTAAAACATTTGGATTTCAGGCTTAATTTGACATCCGGTATTATGACTTTGGACTTTATAATTCTTGTTCTTCCCCCGTTTTGGGAATTTCCGCTTCTACCGCAAACTCATCTACAATTTTTTGAGCCAACAATGACGATTGTTCCTTTTCCCCCTGAACCACAAAAACCTTTTTCAAAGACGCGGACATAAACCGAATCCAGTTTAAAAGTAGCGGCTGATCGGCATGAGCCGAGTAGGCACCGATGGCCTTTACCCGGCAACGAACGGGAACTTTTTCTCCCATAATCTTTATCTCCCCGACACCATCCAAAATCCGTCTTCCCAAAGATCCCTCCGTCTGAAAACCGACAATAAGAAAGGTGCTGTTAGGGTCAGGCAGGTAGCGAATTTCGTGATGAAGAATTCTTCCTCCGTGAGACATGCCCGATCCGGCAATAACCACTTTTGGCGGAGGAACATTGTTGATTTCTTTCGATTCCTCCGTGGTTAGAGTAAACCGCAAACCCGGGAAGTTAAAAATTTGGTCGCCTTTCTTGGCGGTCTCAATCGCTTCCTGGTCAAAAAATTCTTTATCTCGGGAATATTTCTGGTAAATCTGAGTGAGGCGGATAGCCAAGGGGCTGTCAATGAAAATCGGCACCCGGGGGATTCTCCCTTCTTCAATCAGCATATTCAGTTCAAAAAGAAGCTGCTGGGTGCGCTCCATGGCAAAAGCCGGAATGAGAAGCGTTCCTTTGGCCTTAACCGTGTCCTCAATAATATCCTCCAAAACACTGGTCCTTTCATTAACCGGCTCGTGAATTCGCCCTCCGTAGGCCGATTCAATAACGGCATAATCGGCTTTTTCGGTATATTCAGTGTCTTTTACCAAAGGAGAGGGAACGTTTCCCAAATCCCCCGAAAAAATAATTGATTTTCCGCCAACGGTTATCTTAATTGAAGCCGACCCCAAAATATGCCCCGAGTTGTAAAATTCGATTCCGGCCTGTTTGACACCAAACGGTTTTCGATAGTGAGTTACCTCCCAAATTTCCATCGCCCGATTGATGTCTTCCACTTCATAAAGAGAGGTTTCCCCATTAGTTATCTCCTGAAGCATTAAATGATGAGCATCCAGCAAAAGTTCTTGGGCGGCGTCTTTGGTAGGAGCGGTAGAATAAATCGGCCCGCCAAAACCATCCCGCACTAACCTGGGAATTCTTCCGATAT
>MGIN01000027.1:9854-36066 GCA_001793775.1 Candidatus Wolfebacteria bacterium GWA1_42_9 | reverse complement strand
CGCGAGCCCTGATGAAGTCCGCAGTCAACCAAAATTTTCAAACCGCCATCTTCCAGAAGATAGCAGGCCCCTGTGACTTCACCTCCTCCGCCGACAAATGTAAGTTTCATAACAATTTCAAAACAAATTCTATACCAGCTATTTTAACATAAACCCAAAAATTCACCGAATTGAATTTTGACAAATAAAAACCAATATGCTTCTTTAGATAGGAAAGGAGGTTCCGATGAGAATCAGGCTTGGCGACTTCAAGATCGTCGTCGAAGGGAAGGAGGTTCCGTTCTGCGGACTATTTCCCTCCCAAGACGGCGCCCCCATATTTATCGGTGAACATGGTGAGCTCAATGGACTCACCGATGATCAGAGAAAGGCAGTCAACGCCGTCGCCCAAGTAGTCAACCGGGCCGGCTGGGAAGCGACGCTTCCTTTCAGGGCCCACCAGGAGAAGCTTCCTCTCTCCCCCCTCGCTCCCATACCCGAGACCGGTTAGCAGTTCCAGTCTCACAAGTACTCGAAACCAGCCCCACGGGGCTGGTTCCACTTTATAAACATTTCTATCCTATTTTTTATACTGCCCAATTCTCCCATACTTTATTTGACGACCGTCAAATAAGATAGTCATTGGTAGACACGGCGAGTTAATTCTTATTCAGGATTTGCTCAATGATTCCCTTTTCCGACCAAGAAATAGTTTTTCCTCCAGCAATATGAATGGACTGCTCCGAACCCTTTCCCGTGCAAACCACCACATCTCCCCTTTTTGCCAGAGAAATCGCTTTTTTTATCGCCTCTTTTCTATCAATAATTTTTAGGGTTTCAGATCTCGGACTTCGGATTTGCGAACAGCCGGATGCAATTTCATCTATTATAGATTCTGGCTGTTCGTCATACGGGTCTTCGTTGGTTAAAATAACAAAATTGCAGTAGCGGGCGGCAATTTCTCCCATTTTCAACCTTTTCCATCTGTCCCTCCCACCTCCGCAAGAGCCAAGCACACAAATCAACCAGCCAGGCTTCTTCTTATAAAAAGAAAGGGTTTGATAAACCGCTTCCAAAGAATCGGGAGTGTGAGCATAGTCAACCACCACCCCAAACGGCTCTTTTTGAACAAAATCCATTCTCCCTTCCACTCCTTCAAACTTTTCCAAGAACTTCAAAATATCTTCGGAAACATTTTCGCTCTTTGCCACCGCCCAAGCGGCCGCGACATTCTCCCGATTGAAATCTCCCAAAAGGCCATCGGGAAGATTGATGTTTTTAAAACTAATCTCCTTTCCCGAAAAAAGAACTAGCTCCTTTCCACCAGCAGCATTAATAAAATCTCTTGCATGCTTATCATTTTTATTTACAAAGAACCGACAAGATTTTCCGAAGGGGGATTCAGCCGCATAGCGGAAAAAAGAGAGTTTGGCATCCAGATACTTTTCAAAAGACCCGTGGGCTTCAATGTGTTCGGGATGAATATTTAAAAAAACAGCTCCGTCCCAGGCAATAAACCGATGGCGGAAAAGAAAGGCGCCTTGAGAAGTTATTTCGACAATCGCGTAACGACAGCTGTTATTGACGGCCTGCCTTAAAAAATATTGGAGAAAGAATCTCCCCGGAGAGCTGTTGCCAAAACGATTATTTTTGATTTCGTCGCCGATTTTTATGTGCACCGAAGAAAAGAAGGCGGTTTTGTACCCCGCCTTTTCCAAAAAGAAGCTAATCAATTCAACGGTGGTGCTCTTGCCTTTGGTCCCGGTCACGCCAATAACTTTTATTTTTCTTGAAGGAAAATAGTAAATCAGCGCCCCCGCCAAAGCCAAGAAAAAATGATAAACCCGGGGAGCCCAGGAAATCCTGTAAAGAAACCTAAAAAGAGGAAATTTTTTAAATCCTTCTAAAATTTTATTGACCCTCTCCCAAGAATTTGCCTTCATGTTTTATCTTTTTTGGTATTTTTGGGCCAGCAACTTCAAAGCCGCTTTCACTTTTTCTTCAAACTTATCCGACCCTTTCAAAACCTTGTCGGCTGCATATTCAATGTCCTTTTTACGATATCCCAGGCCCTTGAGAACCTCTTCCAAAAGCTCTTCTTCCTCAAAACCAACCGTTTCTTTGTGTTTCAAATCCATTTTCTTCACCTTCTCCTTTAATTCCAGAATCACTTTAGAGGCGGTTTTGGTTCCTACTCCTCCTCTTTTTGAAATAATTTCACCTTTTTCTCTGACAATCGCTTCCATCAGATGGGAGAAGCCCACGCCGTTTATCAGTTTCAAAGCCATCCGCGGCCCGATTCCGGGAACAGTATTCAAGAGCTTAAAAAGAGAAAGTTCTTCCTTTTGAGAAAACCCATAGAGTTCAAAATTTTCCGGGGAAAAAAAACAAAAAAGAGATATCTTTTGTCTGATAGAGGTTTTTGCCAAAAGATGCCGCGGAATGAAAACCGAAAAACCGACCCCTCCCGTTTCCACCACCAAAAAACCGTCTTCTTTATGAGTAACTTTTCCCGATAAGGAATAAATCATATAAAATAACAGATGACCAATAACGGATAACCGATAACTGGATAATCATAGCTGAAAAACAATTGACTTTAAAGTATCCCTTTGATACCATACCTCCGTTATAAGTTATTGGTTACCAGTTAAAGAAATGCCCATCATCCAATCGGCCAAAAAGGCCCTGCGGCAAAATGTCCGCCACCGAAAACTCAACCTTAAAAGAAAGGCGGAGTTGAAAGAAACAACCAAAGCTTTCCAGAAACTTATTCAAGAAAAGAAAATCAAGGAAGCCCGGGAGGTTTTAAAAAAAATCTACAAGACCGCCGATAAAACTGCCAAAACAGGATATATCAAGAAAAACAAAGCCGCCCGTATCAAGTCCCGCGCCAGCAAGCTTCTAGCCAAAATTTCGTCTTAAAAAATATTCGCCCCAATGGATTTGGGGCGATTTTTTATTTGGGAGATAAAACCACTTTCAAAAGCGCCTGATCAACCGAGAGCAGCCCCGACTTGATCTTCCTGTCTGCCCAAGCCAGCTGGGCTATAAAATCCCTATCAGAAGCAACCTTAGCCAGATAGTTAAAAACAAAACCAAGCTCAATTTTTTGAAACAAAAGCGTTTCCCAGAAAAAGAGTCGGTTTTTTAAATTAAATCTTGGGTTGTTAACCTCCCGGGAAAGATCAAAGATGCCGAAGCTCTCTATATACCAGCCGAGAGATTTGACGAAAGAAAGGGTGATTGGGTTGGCCGCCAGGGACAGTTTTTTAATCTCGTTCACCAAGCCGCCGGTGTCCAGACCGAGAACATCAATCAAAAAATTTAAAGCCGCCGACTCTATTTTGATTTCCAAAAGAAGAGATTCTTTGGTCAAAAATTCAGCCAATTCCTCTCTTCTCAACTCTCCAAAATATTGTTTTTCAAACTTCAAAGACCCGCTGATTTTTTCTATCTGCCGGTCTATTTTTTCGGTCTCATTGGCAATCAACAAAAAATCGGGTGATTGGGAGAGAAGCAAAATTCTTTCTCTAATCGCCTCGTCTTCCAGAGAAAACAACCCGCTGACAACAATTGCTCTCTTGCCCCTCTCAAAAAGACTCCTAGAGGTGGAAAAATTTATTAACCTCTCCAGATCTTCCTCTTCGTCCAGAAAAAACCGGCCGACTGCCAAAAGAGGATATTTGGCTCGGGCCGCTTCTATTAGTTGGGCCGCTTTCTTCTGTCTCTGATAGTAGTTGGGTCCGTGGAGAATATAGAACATAAGTAGTTTAGGGCTTGTTGTTTTTTGATGTTCTTCTAGAGCTGGTTCTGATAAATTCCTTGAACAAGGGGTTGGGATCTAGCGGGCGGGAAGTGAGTTCCGGATGAAATTGGGTTCCAACAAAAAAAGGATGGGTATTGGGGGGCAGTTCCACAATCTCCGCCAACCTTCCTGAAGGAGACAACCCCGAAAGGGAAAGTCCCGCTTTCTCCAAAGTCTTAAGATAATCGGGATTAACTTCATAACGATGACGATGTCTTTCTTTGATTACCAATTTTTTAGAGTCGGCCCTGGCTTGCTTCTCTTCTTCCGGTCCCAGATGAAATCTATGAGATTTTCGATAGGCCCGGAAAGCCAAAGAATTTTCTTTAATCACCGCCGGATAGATTCCTAAGCGCATCGTTCCTCCAAAATCTTTCTTTTCCAGATTTATTTTCTGCTCGGGCAGAATGTCAATCACCGGGAAAGGGGTGGCAGGGTCTATTTCCGTAGTGTTGGCTCTTTTTAACTTCAAAACATTTCTGGTAAATTCCACTACCGCCAATTGCATTCCGTAGCAAATCCCGATGAAGGGTATTTTGTTCTCCCGGACAAACTGAATGACTCTGATTTTCCCCTCCACCGACCGGCTGCCAAAACCCCCGGGAATAATGATACCGTGATATTTTTTAAGAGTTTCCAGATTTTTCTTGATTTGGGCGGGGTCGCGTTGAGTTTCCTCAAAGTCAGAAGCGTCCAGCCAACTAATAGTTGGCCTAAAACCAAGAGAAAAAGCGGCGTGTTTAACGGCCTCAATTACCGATATGTAGGAATCTGTCAGAACAAACGAGCCGGAGGCAAAGTATTTGCCGACAATGCCGATAGAAACCTCCTTTTTGACCGCGGCGATTTTCTTAACCAACTCTTTCCATTTTCGGAAAGAATCCGCCTTTTTTCTCAAGGAAAGTTTTTCCAAAATCAGACGGTCCAGTCCCTCTTTTTTAAAGTTGAGCGGGACCTGATAAATTGTCTCTACATCCGGAGCCGAGAAAACATCTTCCTTTCTCAGATTACAATTAAAAGCAATTTTCTCTCTCCTTTTACTATCCAAAGGAAAGGCGGCTCTTCCCAAAACAATGTCCGGTTGCAATCCAGCAGAGTTTAGGGTTTTGACGGCATATTGGGTCGGTTTGGTTTTTAGCTCATTGTCCTTGTTTAAAAGCGGCAGATAACTGACAAGGCACAACAAAACATCTTTGGGATATTTTAATTTCAAAATCCTGACCGCTTCCAAAAAAAGAATATTTTGATACTCGCCTACCGTTCCGCCAATTTCAATCACTCCGATCTCTGATTTTGAAGAGGAGAGAGAGAAATTTATTTTTTCAATTACCGCCAAAGGAATGTGGGGTACGACTTCAACGCATTTTCCCTGATATCCCAAATTTCTTTCCTTGTTGATTACCGAAAGATAAACGCTGCCAGTGGTCATGTAGTTGTTTTTGGAGAAATTGCGTTCCAGAAACCTTTCGTAGTTTCCCATGTCCTGATCACACTCGGTTCCATCCTCCAAAATAAAAACTTCCCCATGTTCAGTGGGATTCATCGTGCCGGCATCAACGTTAATATAAGGGTCAATTTTGAAAGCGGTTACTTCAAAGCCGCTATCTTGCAAGAGTCGTCCGATGGAGGAGGCAGCGATACCCTTACCCACTCCCGACATTACTCCCCCGACAACAAAAATATACTTTCTGACCATGCCGTAATTATACAAACTTTTGAACACAGTTCAAAAGTTTGTTTATAAATACGAGCACCCCGCACTTCGCTTGGTGAGACAGAAGCAAAATTAGGGCGGGGTAAAGGTTTTGTGGTCCCGCCCTTTTTCTCAAAAGAGCGGGAATAAAGCCCTTTACTTCTGACAGCGGGGGCAAAAATAGGAAGAGCGTTGACCGATTTTGACTCTTTTTATCAGCGTCCGGCAGATTCGGCAGGGAAGCTTTTCCTTATCATAAACCCAGCGAACTTTGTCGTACTTTCCTCTCCGGCCATAAGTATCTCGGTAGTCGATAACCGAGGTCCCTTTTAAACGAATAGACTTTTGAAGAACTTTTTTAATAGATTTAATCAATCTCTCAACCTCCGAACGCTTAACGCCGGCGGCTTTTCTTTGAGGATTAATCTTGGCCAGAAAAAGAGCCTCGTCGGCGTAGATATTGCCTACTCCGGCCATTACGTTTTGCTCCAGAAGAATTGGCTTAATCAACTTTTTTCTCTTCTGGAGAACAGAAAAAAGATATTTTGGGGAAAATTTTGGAGAAAGAGCATCGGGTCCAAGAGAAGCGATTTCTTTCGAGTGTTCTATTTTTTGGGGAGGGCCGACGGTAATTCGGGCAAATTTCCTCAAATCGGAGAGGCCCAGTTCCCAACCGTTATCTAGCCTAAAAATGACTCTGATATACTGGTTATAGGGATCGGAGGCAATTGGTCCTTTTACCGTGGCATCAACCCTTTTTACCCCCCTAAGTTTTCCTTCAGAAAATTTTGGAGGGTGAATCCGCCAGCGCCCAATCAAGAAATGGCCCGTCATTTTCTGATGAGCCAGCATAATTTTTTTATCCTTTCTTTTTCTTATTGTTTTTTCAAGATAAAAAAGAATGTTTTTCCCCCGTCTTTGAACGTCGGCGATTTCAAACCCGACAACTTCTCTTTTAAAATCGTTCGGCGAGAAACCTTTTATAATTCGGGGAGTGTCGGTCCAGAAATCGGCAATCTTCTTGCCGATAATTCTCCTTTTCAGATCAGTGACGATGGTTTGAACCTCAGGAAGTTCGGGCATGCCAATAATGTTTATTCTGAATGATAATGAAGAATAACTACAGTATTGAGCACCCCGCCCCAATTTTGCTTCTGTCTCACCAAGCGAAGTGCGAGGAGTGAGTAACTCCATCCCTCCCTGGGGCGAAGCGCTTCGCTCGTAATGGGGTGTACCTATTCGGTACCCGCGCTCCGCAGGATAAACACTGGCAAAATTGGAGCGGGGTAAAGGTTTTGTTACTCCACCAGAGTGGAGACAAAGCTCTTTACTCAAACTCTATCATTTCCCTTTTGGGAATAACTTCTTGTTTAGTCGGTAAGGTAAAATAAAAAGTGGTTCCCCGGTTCAATTCCGACTCGGCCCAAATCCGCCCACCGTGGCGAACAACGACGTTTCTGGCAATATAAAGGCCCATCCCTGTTCCGTCGGGAGAATACCGGGCAACATTTTCAGCCCGGAAGAATTTAGTGAATAACTTATCTATCTGATCAGCGGGGATACCGATGCCCGTATCTTTAACTGAAACTCTAATAAAAGGCTCGTCTTTTTCCTCTTCAACCGACACCGTCACTTCCCCGTTTTCCACATTGTATTTAATGGCATTGTCCAAAAGATTGGAAAGAACCATGCTTACTTTCTGTTTGTCCATGAAGACCATCAGATTGGAATTGGCCGGCCTTTGAAAATAAAGCTTAATTCCGAGTTGTTTGGCGAAATCGTTGCTCTGAGCCAATATTTCCTCCAGGTAAGAGACCAGATTGACCTCTTCAAATTGATAGCCGAATTTTCCCTCTTCGATTTTGGAAACGTCCAGAAGGTCGTTGACGGTTTTAAGCATTTTCTTGGCAGCCATAAATCCGGTGTCTACTAATTCCTTCTGTTGGGGAGGAAGATTGGCCGATTCCAGCGATTCAAACGACCAGTTAATGGCGGTTAAAGGAGTTCTTAGTTGATGGGCGGCGACGGTGATGAATTCGGTTTTTGACTTTAAAAGTTCCATCTCCCGGGTGCGGTTAGTGATTAATTTAACAAAACCGGTTATCTTTCCCGTTTCGTCGGCAACCCGGTCGGTCACTACTCTCAAATCCAAAGAGGGGTCGCTAAAAGAAATGTCCACTATCTGGGGATAGGTTCCCGGCTCCGATCTTTTGACAACCGTCGGCGCCAAAGAGGGAAAAATGACCTGAGCCAGGAGTTTGAATTTCGGGTCGGAGGCCATCTCCGCTGAAAGCTTTCTTGCAAAAATTTCTGATTGGGAAAGGCCAAAAATTTCCTGAGCGGCCGGATTAAAGATTAAAACGTTGAAGTCATTGTCATAGGCCAAAACTCCCGATGGCAGATGGGAAATAATACTGTCCATCTGAAGAGTTTTGATTTTAATGTTTAAATTGGCTTTGGCTAGGACCCAACTAATAGCCACCATCAACGCCCCCGAAATGATTAAAATACCGGTGCTGACAAAAAGCCAAATTCCCGAAAGATAGATGACGTTAATGACGGCCGCCGCCGCAATCAAAGGCACCAGATAAAAAACCGGCCGAAACTCAGGCTGGTTCAAATATTTAGTCAGTTTTGAACTGTGGGGGTTCTCCTTATTCATTTTATAATGATCCTAGATTGTAGAGGTAGAGTTGATTATCGTAGCGATTAATGAAGAACAGCTGGTCGCTCCGGTGTTTGATATCAACCATATCAAAAAGGGTATCTTCCAGATCAAAAACAATATCCACCGCCGAAGATTCAAGATCTATCCGATAAATCTCATCCTTAAAGTAAACAGCTCTTTTTAAAAAGTCGTCCGGCAAAACCAACCCAGAGGATTTGTTGGCAGAATAAGGAACGGCACAGAAAGCTACCTTTTTTTCCAAAGAAAAAGAGCATTTATCTGCCACGGTGGAGAAGGAAAGTTCCGCTAGTGATTTTCCCGACTTATCAATCAAACCAATCTTACTTTCTGTTCTTGCAGAGCTGGAAAATTCCAGGCCGAAGTTAAACGGAGAAGAAAAAACCAAAGAGTAACCACTGCCTCCTCCCAGCCAGCGAAGAGAGCGAGAACTCAAATTAATCAGCCAAGCTTGGCCGTTAACAAAATAAGAGGGTTTGGGTGTCAGTGCCAACGAGCCGGTTTCTGTCCACAGGAGATTAAAGTCAACCGCTGTCAGAGAAACTATTAAAGTTACCGGTTGTTTAGCCTTGGCCAAGTCTTGAATATAAACCGATGTCTGACTTTGATTCTCCTTGAGAAAGGCGATTCTCTGGCCATCGGGAGAGAAATCCACCGCCGTTACTCCGTCTTCCATTTCCCGCCAGGATTTGTTCTTGACGTCAAACAAGACAAATTTCCCCGATTCAAACTTAACCGCTATCTGGCTCCCTAAGACGTTTTGTTTAAGCCAGAGGGGTTTTCCAAAGGAAGAAGAAACTATCGGTGATGCCTTCCCCGTCTCTTTAACCTGAAGAATGTCTCCTTTTTCATTGATATAAAAAACACTGGCCGCCAGAATGGAGGAGGTGGCAGTGTCACCAATGGCCGTGGAAGAAGCTACCCAATAGTCAATTATTGGCTCGGCGGTTAAAGCAAAAAGTTTCTGTTTTTGCTCTTGGTAATAAGCTGCCAGGTCGTCTTCTTCCACATAAACATCTTTGTCCTGTTGTGGCGGCTGCAAAACAGGTTTCTTGCCTATATCCACTCCCGGCTGTTTGCTTAGCTGTTCAGATAGTCCCAGAAAAGGAATAGTTACGCCAGACTTTAAAGCAAAAAAAGTTCCTGCCCCCGCCGCCGCCAGGACGACCAAAATAATCAATATTGTGACTTTCTTTTTTTTAGAAGACATGATTACCAGTTGGCATGTATATGAATATTATCCAACTTGCCAGTAAGATATGAGGCGTTATTAAAAAGATCAGAACAAAAATTATAAAACTCGGTCGAGTACTCGTCTCCATTAGGATTGCTCTCAGATTTTCGAGAATCTTTCTGACCATTGCCATTAGTATCCGTCCACTTACGAGCCTCGCATTTAGCCAGAGAAGCTTCTCCGGCGTTCGGGTTTCTTAAACTAGTTAATAATTTATCCCATTGGTCCGGACTGGTATTCACCGGAGAGAAGTCGGCAGCGTTCCCTTGGTAGTGTTGAGAGGTAGTATTGTGTTTTCCTCCGGTAAAACTAGTAATCACAGATTTCGGAACGGTGGAATTAATAACAATAAACTGGAGACCTTTAAGCATCTTAAGATTTAACGTAACCGTCCCGCTCGTTCCTCCTTTTTTACAAACACAATCCGGACTGCAGACCAGAGGAAGTTCTCCGTTGGATACATCTGTCAGATTTCCTTTGGCATGGGAGATGGATCCGCAAGTCGCGTTGACAGAAAAACTAAATTTACCACCCTCATTATCCAACAGCCACTTAGCCACTCTAATAAGTTCGGTAGCCTCTTCTTTTGTGGGTGGAGGAGTTGTTCCTTCAGTGCTGGTTGACACTGGCACCATTTCCAATCCCGGATTCTTTAAAATCACCAGCGACGGATTAATCGTTTCCAAAATCAAATAGGCGCCTGCCAAGAGAACAACTCCAAAAACAGCGTTTTTGATAATGTCGGTGGCGTCTCCCTGGGCCGATGTGTTTCCCGGATTAATAGCGTATTTCACCCCTCCGTAAACAATCATCATCACCGCCAAAGTGCCTGATATCCCCAAAGCATAGATATAGAGCTTGTTGATAAACTCAGCCGGAGTTTTGGTTATCTCCGGGTTGACAAAATCCGGGTACTCCAAATTAAAGGTTTCCGCCAAAACCGCCTCCGCAAAAAAACTCACCCCCATCAGGACAACGGCCAATATAATAATTATTTTCCCCAGAGTATTCATCATAGTAGTTTTATCAGCATCAATCAGTTGAATCAGTTCACCCTCCTAAGTTTTATCAGATAAAATTTTTGAGGGTAAATCCGCGAACGCAGTTAATACTAATAAACTTTAAAAATCAGCGACTTAGAGGCATCTTCCAGCACATCTCTGGCATTTTTGGCAGAAGCACTAATTCTCACCTGCCCAGTGGGAGGCATATCCGACACTTTCAAATCTAAAAAAAGATTCTCCCTGAGCAAAGGATTAATCTCCCGCTCATTCACTCTCCATCCAATATCCAAAAAATCGCTGGCAACGTTAAAAAAGAAAGGAAATAGATCAAATCTAGCCGTCTCGTTCAAAGAAAAATAGTTTTCCGTTTTCTTGTAGCTTAAAACAATTTCCGGTTCAGAGATAGGGACGGTAAAATACTTGTTGACAAAATAACTCTCTTTGGCATCAGCGTCATAAAACTCCCCCTTAATCTTGACATCAATGGAATCCCGGGGAAAATCGTCTTTGGTAACGGTAACAGACTTTAATCCTTTCCCTTTACCTACCGTTTTATCGTTGACATACCAGCTAATCTCCTTTTCCGAGACGTCCATAATCTTACCCAAATCCGCTTGGCTCTGGCTGACAGCTTCAAAGGACATTAAAATTTTTGTCTGGTTGATAGGCAAAGATTTTCCTCCAAACCAATCAGGAACGAAGTTCTGGGCTTTCCAGGAAAAAAGTAAGAGCGGCTCGGCGGCCAAAGCCAGGTTAACGGTCCAAAAGACAGCCATGGTGCCGATAACAAGTATTAAAATTTTTATCTTTTTAAAACTCATCTTATATATTATAGCATAATTCACTTATTTTCCCTTTTTAGCTATTTTTTGGAAAATTTTTCCAGCTATGCCAAAAACCTTGTTAAATGATTCGGGATTGTTGGTGACCCAAATAGTTAAAATCGCAGCTATGGTGCTCAATGGCAAAAATCCTATGACTGGAATGAGTTCTACTCCTTGGGCAATGGCATTTTTTGAAATCACGTTATTAAGCCCTTTCATATAAAGCCAGAGCAGGGTAGCGGGAGCAAAGAAAAATCTTGATATCCATAGGCCGTCAAATATATCGCTCAAAACAGCCATCGACACATAAAAAAAAGATTCCATGAAATCAAAACGGGGACCCTGTTGCAGGGATTCGATTTTTTCTGATGTCCCATCTTCGTTCTCTCCTGTCTCGCCTTCTTTGTTTTCCGTTTCGTTGCTTTCCTCTGTCTCTCCTCCCTGCTTATCCAACATCTCTGTTCTTTGTTGAGTCTTTTCACTTTTTTGTTCTTTTTCATTCATAACAACACAACCGACGAATGACAAATTGATTACCAGTATACAAATTTACCAACCCGCAACCAACATTTTCCATAGAATAAAAAGTTGGGTTCACAATTTACAGCCTTCGCATTATATCAACTGCGTTTCTTCTCCCAATAACTGCTGGGGTTTGGTGGTAATCACCTTGTCTTCAAAGTAGGAAGCGACCACCTGAATAGCCACGTGTTTTAGTCCGGCAAAAAACAATCCCTGTCCCACTCCCGCCTCCAATAAAAGATTTTTTTCCGCTTCGGTTAGACCAAAAGTTTTGGCAACAATATCAATGCTGGCCGGAGCTTCCTTCAAAAGCAGCTGAAGCGATGAGTTGGTGATAATCGGCTTGCCGTAAGGAGAACTCAAAAAATCTTCCACCTCTTGAGTGATGGTTGTCAGCCCCAGATAATATTTTCTTCCCCTTTTGGCGAGAGCAAAAAGAAAGGCGGCACCCTCGGGATACTTCATCATCACCCAGGCCTCGTCCACCACTAAAACTCTTCTCTTTAACTGAGAGCGCACCAGATTCCAGATAAAATTCAAAATAACATACATGGCCACCGGCCGCAGTTCTTCCTCCAAATCCCTGATGGAGAAAACCACCAGTCGATTGTTTACATCCACGTTAGTTTTCTGATTGACAAATCCCGAGTAAGTTCCTTGAGTAAAGCGATAAAGCTTGTCGGCCATTGACCGTCCACCCTCCATGTTTCGCAGAACCGTTTCAAAATCGGACAAAATCGGCGCTTCCAAGTTGAGAAAATTAGGATTGTCGGGAGTAATGTCGCGGGAAGCGTATGTTTCGGTCAGAGCTCTATCCAAAATCGCCTCTTCTTCAACGGTTATATCACCCAGCATTATCTTCAAAAGTCCGGTCAATGTCAGAATATGGGATTTAAAAACACCGGCCGAATCTTCTCCCTCGGGAACAACAGGAATGTCAAAAGGATTGATGTGCTGGTCAGAGGTCAAGGAAATTTTGAAATAAGTTCCTCCCACCGTATCACAAAGATTTTTATATTCGTTTTCCGGATCAATGACGATTACCTCGGTGCCTATCATCAGCGACCTCAAAATTTCCAGTTTGGAAGCGTAAGATTTTCCTCCGCCGGATTTGGCAAAAACCACCATGTTGCCGTTTTCCAGAGAAAACCTGTCAAAAATAACCAGGGTGCTATTGTGCTGGTTGATACCGTACATGATTCCTTCCTCCGAGGTCAGATCCATAGAAACAAAAGGGAAGAAAGAGGAGATTGGTCCCGAGTTTAGGGGAGTACGAATGGCTAATTTGTCCTGACAAAGAGGAAGAGCGGAAATCAATCCTTCCACCTGCTGAAAGATGGCCGGCTTAACGTAAATTAATTTGCTCTCAAAAAGATTGGTGACGATTTCTTCCAATTCATTCAATTTTTCCAAAGAATCGCCGTAAATAGTAATGTAAACCGCCGTGTCAAAAAGACGTTCCCGGGCTTGTTGAAGATTGTCCCGCAAAGATTCAATATCGGCAAAGGCCGTTTCCAGCATCGGATCACGGACAAAACCCTTGGATTCCTTTTCGGTGATCTCGGCTTCAATCTGAGCCGCTTTTTTGCGAAGACGCCTGAGAGCTAAGGCAGTATCAATCGGATGAACAAAAATGGAGATGTCAAAAAGTTTGGCGACATTGATGATAGAAGAAAACCAACCACTGGAGAGATAGCGGGGATAAGAAAAAACAAAAAGAGTTTTGGCAAACTTATTGCCAATTTTAATATGACTCTGATTAACCTCCAAAGCGGCTGGGGCAATTAGATTCTTAACCTCTTTTTCTTCGCTACTGTAGGGTTTAACAATTTTAATTTCCTCGGGCATATAGTATATTTAACGTCAAAGTTCTAATATCTAATTCCAAATATGGGATTTTAACATCTGAATTTTCATTTGGTATTTGTAATTAGGATTCAGGATTGGGAGAAGTTTCTTTTTTAGGAAGCTCCTTCTCTGTCGTCTCTGGATTATAAAGATTGTAGTAAAGCTCTATCAGTTCCTCGTCATTTAAAGGAACGGCTCGCAAACCAATTCTTTCCAGACCGGAAGCTACCTGATCTATCCTCTGTCTTAACTGAATAACACCCTGCTCCCGGCTTTCTGTCTTTTTTTTGTCAGACTTTTTCTTTGAACTGAGAAAGGGAACAAAATCCATAACCCCTTTTCTAATCGCTTCCGCCCCACCAGCCTCATAGGGAACAACCACAAAAAAAGTTTTTGTCATAATCTCGTTTTCTTTGACAAAACCCCTGACAAAAGCGATATATTCATCAATCTGATTACGCAGAAGCTCGTTTGGTTCCCTGGAACGAACCTCTTCCATTTTCCTGAGATAATTATCTATATTCAGTTTTCGGGAATGGATGATAATTTGCACCGAAAAATCCAGGGAGTTAAGAAAATCCTGGTAGGCGCCGGTAATAATGTCCTGCTCCTCTTCGGATTTAAGCTCAAAGTTAATGCCAGCGACCATAATCACCGCCCTTAAAGAACCTCCTTTAAGAATAACAATTCCGTCTTTTACTTCTTCCACGTCAACAAATTGCTGGGTGGAATTCGGTGGGGTAATGATTTTTTCCGCGGTTTTATCGGACATATGTGAGATTATAACACAACAAATTAACTAATAAGAACGTTTTATCTATAATCCACTCTTTTAGCCACTTCTCTTTCTCCACTGACTTTTCGAAAAACCATATACTGCTCCTTAATCTCAGAGATGGATTTTTTGGGAACCGCTTTTTCCCTTTTGGGAATGGGGTTTTTAGTGGTCGTCAGGTTCTGCCAGAGCTTGGTGACGCTTCCGTAAACTCCCGTTGCTGCCGACTTTAAAGCATTTCTCTTGGCCGAAACCGCTGAAAGGCCTCCCGCCGGAGAAGGAATGGCGATTTCTTCCTGAACCACCGCCCTTCGCCATAAATAAAGCTTTGGTTTCCAAAGGAATTGGAAGGCGTAGATAGTTATCAAATATAGTGGTCGGCCGCCAATTTTAATAAAAGCGAAAAGAACTCCCGCCATTACCAAAATAAAAGCAACGATCACCCAGAGAAATCTGGCTAAAACAAAAAAGAGGAAAAAAGAGGCTAAACTGGGAACGGCAATCAGACCAAACTGCTTTAATGTCAGCGGCCCGACAATTTTACTCTCGACATCAATAAATTGGGGAACTTCAAACTGAGCCATTGTTTTAATAAAATTCGAAATAATATTTAATTTTCAAATTTCAAATACATCATAACTTGGACAAATCTATGGTTTTCCCGTCATCACCGCTCTTGTCGCTCTCTTTCGGCTTCAGCTCCGTCCTAAAAACCCCATAGTGTATTGTTTTGGGCTGTTCTTCATATTTTTTAACCACCACTGGAATTTTCCCCATCTCTCCGGCTTCTGCTTTTTTTGTCGTCGGCATTTCTACCTCGGCTCTAGAGACGGTTTCCTGAGGTCTGGCGATAGTCGGCGCTTTAAACGATCCCCTGAATCCTCCAAAGGTATTTTGCTTAAAAGCGTCTGTCGCTCTCACCTGGGAAATTGATTCGGATTCTTCCTCTTTATGAATAATCATCGGTCCCATTTCCAACCCGGACTCTTCCGGTTTGGCTGGAGCCGGTTGAACGCCGGTTGCCGGAGGAGTGACGGGTTTTGTTCCTCTTTCCATTTGAGAAACTTCAATTCTTTTTGGTTCGGCTGCTGGAGCCTGCCCGGATGACTGATACTCTTCAGCTAAACGAGGTATCTCCGGTTTCAAATTGAGAACTGAAGCCGGTTCCTTTTTTAAAACTATCTGGGAAGGACCGACTGCGGGTTCGGTTACTTCCTCCGGCCTGGTCACCCCCATTTTAAATTTCAGATAGTTTTCTTCAATCTCTTTGTGGAAAGGAGAGAAGATTTTTTGGTCCAGCTCATGATAGATATCCAGGGCTATTCGGGCATCGATTCCCAGAGAATTTTTTATCTCCCTATAGAGATCTTGAAGATGAATAAAACCAAAAAAAACTAAAAGACAAAGATAGGCCAGGTCCCGATGCCTCTCCTCGGAAAGATGAAAACTGGAAGAGATATTCGCCAGGGTGTCGTTATTGGTTGGCGAATAGACCGCTTCCTTAATCAGATCGGGTGTGCTGTCCCATCTTTGCAGTACCTGTTCTCTGGATACAATCATCATGTTTTATTTACTCTGTTTGGTTTACGGCCCTTTCCCGGTCGGTGGCGGCGTGGGTGTAGGTGTTGGTGCCGCTCCCGGCGTCGGCGGAGCCGCCGAATAAGCCCCCATCGCAAAGGCAGAGATTTGCCCCCTAATATGGTTGGCAAAATCTCTGATACTCGCGTCTCCACATTTACTCATCATTTCAGCGAGATCAGAGAAGTCGCCGTTTTTGTTCTTGACGGCATTATCAAACTCTGCGGCATAATTATTAAACTGCCCCAATAGTTCTTGGTTGGCTGGGATTGATAAGTCCAGACCCGAGACGTGTCCCCTCAGCCACCCGATTTTTCTTTCGATGGTGGCTTTATTGAAATTGGAGAGGTTTGTATTGTTTCTCATTTTAGGAGCAATGGCGTGAATCGATTTTCTGTAATCATCGCTGGCATACTGAGCGGCTTGGCCCGACATTTCCTGATAAACATCGTCTCTCAACCCGCCGAAGGTTCTTCCCGAAAAAACATTGTTTCCCAAGTTAGACCCGAAATCTCTCCAGTGATCGGTGGAGTATTTACCGTAATGGTCGGCGGCCGCTCTTCTGTACTCTGCCAGCGCCTGGGTATGTTCTGCCGAACCCCGGGCGGAAGTGTTTAAAATTTTTAATCGTTCAGCCATTGTTTGATTCATTCCCAATTTTCTTTCAAGTTCTTTGGCTTCCTTCTCTCTTCCGAATCTTCTCATTGCTGCCAAAGAACCACCGATAGTGGTCATATTCTGGTCTTTGAGATCGCCTAGGTCGTTTCTGGAGGCCAAAACTTCCATCGCTGCCGCCTGCTCCTCACCCGTCATTGTTTTCCACAAACCGACGATATTTTCCGAAGACATTGTTCCAAAAGATTTCTTTTTGTCTTCAAGATAAGCCTGAGATTTTCTTTCCAGTTTAACCGTTGCCGCTTCCAACCCTTGAGCTGCTTTGCCGGCACCCAGAAATCTTCCAACTTTAGTAGCGCCAAAAGTTGCCAATGGTTTTTTAACCCATTGTCCGGGTTTACTTCTCATAGCCAGCGCCCCTCCTCTTTGAGCTCCTCTAACCGCCTTCGTCCTCGCCCACCCCCCCATCTTCTCGGCCCTATTCAGAACAAACGACGCTCCGGCAAATCCCATCGTCTGGGAAATTTTTAACCCGGCGAAAAGCAATGCTCCCGCCATAAGAGGAACTATTATATTAGAGAATCCAACTCCAGCAATGCTGGTACCGGACGTGAGCGCTATCTCATCGGCCTTGCTCCCATAGCCCCCGCTGCTCTTGGACAAGAAAATCAATGTCAGGTACAGAAAAAACAGGACAACGGGGGCAAAGAAAGTCCATTTAATGAACGATTCCCACCATTTTTTCCAATGGCCTCTTGTATAAGGAAACACCCAAAGTACCCAAACCAAAGGAGAAACAATCAGAAGAAAAGCTAGATAAAAATATCTCAAAAATAATCCGCCGGCTAAAGCTAGAAGACTCAAAAATATGAAAAATCCCACCACCACGGAGATAAAAACTCCTCCTATTTGATACAAGTTATTGGAAAGATTGTCTTTTTGTATTTGAGCATAGAATTCCTTATCCGGAACGTCTTGGGTGTCAGCGCCAGCCCGCTGGGCACACATTAAGGCGGGAAGATTAGCTCGGCAATTTTCCGGACTACTAAAATCCTGACCGGCGGCTTCCCAGCTAGCCTCGTCTTGGCAAACCTCTTCTATTCTTTGCGCCGACCAGCCTTCTTTATAGACAGAACACTGCCCAGAAGAACCACTCCCCGGGACAGCAAGTTTTACATAATTAAATCTGTCAACTATCTGCTGAGAGACGGTGGAAATGGCCGATGAGTCCGATCCTCTCCCGGAGATGTAACTTATGAAGAAGTTGGAAAATATGTCGGAGACACTGATAATGGAACCGGCGATTACCAGGCTAAAATTAATCACCAGGGCGGCAATGATTAACTTGGGAAGAAGGTTTTGATAGGCATAGGTTTTAAATCTCAAGATAGTGGAGATGGCGATAATTATTATTCCTAAGACGAATCCCAGGTTGGCCAAATCCCTGAAAACCCTCCAACCGATAACAACAAAATGGTCGTTATTTAAATCCTTCAGTAGGGTTTGATTAATAAGCAGAACAAAACCGACAAGAATGGCGCCCAACTTGATTAAAACAACGCCGACTATCCACTGAACAATTCCAAGTAAAAATGTAACTAAATTGAGGACGGATTTGATGGCAAAGCCTGCGATATTCAGAAACTGCGCGTTCGCATGCTGAATATTTACCCCAAAATACAAGACCGGCACCAGAACAAAAACAATCAAAAGCGCCTTGGAGATAAATTTTTTGTTTTTTCTGATTAGATCCATAAATTAAGGAGAAGTGGAAGGGAGTGCCGGACAGAATATTTCATCCGCTGACAGAGCGTTATAAACACTATCCAATACAATTAAAAGACTTCCGTCCTGACCGGCAGAGACAGATTCAACGTCCTGCATTATGACTTTGTATGTTTTGTAAAAAGAATCGTATCTAGTTAAAGCGTCTATGATTTGCTCTTCGGTCGCCGCCGTGTCGGCTAATAAAGAATCTATCTCGGCTCTGTTGGTTTCTGCCTCCTGCCCAGCCTGAACAGATACCGCATCCAAAGCTCTAACCAGGGCAATCAGGTCGGTAATTGTATAGGTTTTTTGGGTCCCTCCACCTTCGTCTATTTCAGCCGAAGGAAGGGTGGCGGCACAACTCTCAAGGTTTTTCTGCTGAATCAGAGCCAGAACCCGTTGAACGGCGGGGATCAGGTCATTGTTCAAATAATAGAGAGTGTCGTCGTATTTCTCTTGAGCGTCTTTTAAGTCCTGTTCGTGTCTTTCTCCTTCAAATCCCTCGAATCCGGAGCCGGTCAGGTCTCCTTCCTCTATTCCATAGGAATCACTGGATTGGGAGGCGCCGGAAGCCAACCCCTTCCTTATAATTTTTCCTACAAAAGCATTAACAATGGCGGCAATGGCGCTCTGGACATTGGCTGCATAATCAAAATCTCCTCCGATAGCCGACATCACCGAATCAGCCACCGCCGTTCCCGGAGTAATTATACCCTCTCTTAAACATTTATTACCCGATTTTGACCCCATAATACTGTCTACACATTCCTGTTGAGTTTCACCCTCGTCACGCAGATCCGGATCAGAACAAATAGCTACCACCTCCTCGCGAGTGCCTGCTTCCGATTCAAGACAGGTTTTGTTCCCCAGATAGCCCCCCGAAGATTCGGCCTCTGTTTTTTTCTTTTCTTTTTCCTCGGCTGTTCTTCTTACAATAGAATCCTCTAATCTCCAGGCCATCCAGTACGGATTGGCGCCCGGGGAAAAGGCGATGTCATAAGCCGCCCAGCCGCCTCGCTGGACAAAATCATAGGTGTTTTGAAGATTGGCCTTAAATTCATCAAAAGTGCATCTGATAGGCAGCCCGTAATATTGTTGACCGACCCCGGAAGCCAGCCCCAAAGAAACGAGCGACAAAGCCATTAGTTGGGCGCTGTAAGGAACACAAAGATCCACCTCGCCGTCGCTCGCCTTGCGGACATATTCGTTAAACTCATTGAAAACCAGCTCGGTAACGGTGTCTTTAAGAAAACCTCCCCAATCGGAAACATACAAATTTCCTCCCTCAATCGATCTGATAATATCCATCTGCATCTTGGCGATAATAATACGGACAATAATATCACGATATTTTTTGTCGAGTTTATCCCATACCGTCTCTATTTTTTCCCAAGTCCACTTCAAAGCACCCTGGATATCGGCGATGACCGTGGTCGGCCAGCCCGCCTCCGCTTTCTTAGGTTGGAGAAAAAAACCGAAAGTCAACGTAGAAACAAAAGCTATTAAGACAAAAACAGAAAGGGTTTTGTTAAAAAGGCCGTTCATTTTTTAGAATTTATATTTAAGAGAGAGTTGTTTAAACGCCTCGTCCAGATAATTAATATCGGAAGAGATAATAGGAACCCCTTCCTGAACGGCTAAGTAAGCCCTGAGCGGGTCTTGTTCCCCTCCTTTGACGGCCTCGACGACAATGGCGGAATTTTTGAGAAACGCTAGGGCTTTTTTATGAAAATCAACAACACCGGAAGGAGTTTCCAACAATTTCATTTTATCAAACCCCTGATTCAAATCAAAAGAGATTTGGGATAATTGTTGGGAATTTTTCGAATCTTCAGGGGCAAGAAGCAGATCTGCAAATTTGTCCGGATCGCTGGCAATAGTCCCTCCCGCTTGAGAAAAAATAATGGCGTATTCTTGTCCGTATTTTCTTGTCGCCTCTAAAGAATTGTCCTGAGAAATTTTTATTTCCGAATCGGAAATTCCTTTAACAAGCCCTAAAGGATTAACCCCTAAAATTTCAGATAGATCGCCGGATTTCAAATCAATTGACTGAATCTGGTCTAAAAGAGTCTGGGGAGAAGAGGACGCCCTGGAAAAATCCACTTTAGAAACAAACTCGGAGGCGATATTTTTAGAGATGAGATCGGTCAAATTGGGAGCAACTAAGCTGCTCTCCGAAGGCAACTTACCGCTCTCCGGACTCTCCACCCACTGCAAAGAGCCGGGTGAATTATCTAAAGACAAATTATTTTCCTGTCGGTTGGCGGCTGGCGGCTGACTGCTTCCAAAATCACTACCGTTTCCCACACCAAAAATTAACCAATACCCAACAAATATAACGGCTATTATTCCAAAGGCAAAAATGGGGCTTTTAAAATTTAGCTTGGTCATATTGCAGAAAAACGGGCGTTTGTATTAGCCTTCTCCCGGGAAAATTATATCATTATTTTGTCTTCTATAGTAGTAAACTGATGTGGATAATATCGTCTAAAGACAAATTTTGGGGCCGATTAGTTGGATTTATTCCAACTTCACCAAGAACTTCAATAATTTTCTCTTTTTCATAACCTCCTGCCAGCAGATTGTTTAAAATGGTTTTTCTCGGCTGCTTAAATAATTTCTTTGTAAATGAATAATATTTATTCGTATCTACTTTATACCCAGCAATATCTTTGGTCTCCAGTTTTATTACAGCGGAATCTATTTTAGGAGGCGGATTAAAATTTCCTTTTTTCACGTAAAACAAGATCCCGGGCTCCGCCCAGAACTGAACGCTGGCCGCCAGCAAATTCATCCCTCGACTCGCTCGGGATGACCCTGAGTTTTTCGAACGGGTCATTTCAAGCGGTCTAGCGCAGATACGTTTAGCCACCTCTTTTTGAATAAGCAGAATTGTTAGAGACGGTTTCTGCTCTAAATCTCCGATAATTCTCAGAAGGTGCCCGGTGATGTAGTAAGGAATATTACCAACTAATTTCCAGTCGTGAGTTGTGAGTTGTGAGTTGTGAGTTAGGTTTGGTAAAACCTCAAGAGCATCACCTTCGATTACATTCAGTTTTGAATTTAATGTTCGAGATTTTGATATTGTTTCGGATTCTGCGCTTCGGGCTTCGAATTTTTTACTCAGATATTCCACCAGTCTTTTGTCCTTTTCTATCGCAATAACGGTAGCACCAGATTCCACCAAATATCGAGTCAGTTCTCCGTGCCCCGGACCGATTTCCACAACAAAATCCCTCCCTTTTAAATCTAGGGCGGAAATGATTCTTTTCAGAATTTCACCGCTTTTTAAAAAATGTTGTCCCAACCTTAGTCCCATTTTTAAATGACATTTTAATTATAACCGACAACCTTAGTTGTATTCTATCCATCTCTCTTCCTCGTCTAGCGGTTTTTCCACCTGAAACTCAACTTTCTCAGGAGGAATTTCGTAAAGAAAGCGGGAGGGAGTGTCGAAAAAATTTAAAAAAAGCTCTTCCCGGGCGCGAGTCATCGCCACATACATTAGACGCCTCTCCTCTTCCAAATCATCACCGGAGAACAAAGACCGCTGATGAGGCAGGATTCCTTCATTGACTCCCACTACCAAAACCACATCAAATTCCAGGCCCTTGGCCAGATGAATGGTCATCAAACTGGCCGCTTGCAGGTTTAGTTTTTTCTTCTTTCTCCTTCCCAGAGTCAGGTCCAGGGGGCTGGCCAGAGCAATTTTCTCTAAAAAATTTCCCAAGCTCTCAAATTGACCGGCAAAGTAAATTAACTCCTGGATGTTTTCCTGTCTTTCCTGAAAATTTACGTATTCTTTTTTGATTTCCTCGAAATAATCGGTGGTTTTCAGAAAATAACCGACCAAATCGGCAGGAGAAGAGTTTTTTCTTTTTTCCAACAAGCCGTTTTTTAGAACGACTGCCGTTTTTTTCGAAAAACTTTTTTCCAGACGCTCCCAGCTCATCTCGTCTTTGGGATTGAAAGCAAAACGCAGAGCGGCAACGATGTCTTTAATCTCTTTTCTTTCATAAAAAGACAGAGCGCCGAAAAGATTGTAACTCACCCCATATTCCAAAAAGAGCTGTTCCAACGCCCGACTTTGGGCGTTGGTTCGAAAGAGAATTCCCACACTCTTTTTTTGGTTAATAAATTCACGAGCCCGGTTAACAATAAAATCTGCCTCCTCAAATTCATCGCTGTGCTCGATAACTTTAATTAAAGTGCCCCGGGAATTATTCGTCCAAAGCTTTTTTAATTTCCCCAGAGTGTTTCTGGCAATAACTGCCGAAGAGGATTCAATGATGTTTTGGGTGGAACGATAATTTTGCTCCAAAAATACGGTTTTGGCTTGGGGCCAATCTCTTTCAAAATTAAGAAAGTTTCTGAAGTCGGAAAAGCGGAAGCTGTAAATCGATTGGGAGTCGTCTCCGACAACGTTAATGTTGTTATGAGGCCCGACCAGCAGGCGCAGCATCCAATATTGGGCGGTGTTTATGTCCTGATACTCATCCACCAAAACATAATCGTATTGGCTCCGATATCTTTCCCAGACTTTTTTGTCTTCTCTAAAAAGGCGGACCACTTTTTCAATTAAATCATCAAAATCAAAGGCGTTATTTCTTTCCAGAGCCGTCTCGTAATCCTCAAAAAATTCCCAAACCAGCTGTTCTTTTTCTCCTCCATTCAAAAAATCACCAATCTCAATCAACTCGCTCTTAACCCGGGAAAATTCTTTAAGAAACGCGGCCGGGGACAGTTTTTTTGAGGAAAGGTTGGCGTTTTTAACTATTTTTTTTACCAGTCGCAAAGAATCGTCGCCGTCAAAGATAGAAAAGTCGGCAGTTCTTCCAAATAATCCCGCTTCTTTTCTCAGAATCCTCGCTCCCAAAGAATGGAATGTCCCTAAAAATGGCTGCCGGGAGATTTTTGGGTTTTTTGTCATCTTCTCCACCCTCTCTTTCATCTCACCGGCCGCCTTGTTAGTAAAAGTAATGGCAATAATTCTTTGAGGATCCACTTTTCTCTCCGATATCAAAAACGCCAGGCGAGAAGTAAGAGTTTTGGTTTTTCCCGACCCAGCTCCAGCCACAATCAAAAGAGGGCCATTTCCCCAAAAAACCGCCTCTTTTTGTCTTTCGTTTAAATCGGAGAACATGAATATAAGATACTAATATACTAATGGTACCAATGATACTAATGAATACGAAAATTTCCTAGTTAACTAATTGCTCATTTATCTGCTATAGCAGATAAATGAGCAAAAACAGAGATTAATACAAAATACAACCGAGAAGCTAATAAATTAAATATGCCGCGGCAATCATCAGAAAGAACACTGTTGTCAGATAGGTGTTTTTTTCAGAAAAATTCTTTCTGTTAATCAGATAAAATAGCGCCACTCCAAAGACGATAGCCCAGATATTCAAAAAATAAGAGCCTTCTACTAAAAATAAGGGAATTAAAATTATTATCAAACCCAAAACACCGCCGAGAATCATCTTGGCCGTCTTGGGTCCCAAAACCACTGGCAGGGTTTTAATTCCTCCCGCCCTGTCTCCTTCATAATCAGAAATGTCTTTGAGAGAAACGAGAATCACCATCGTCAAAAAAAACAACCAAGCAAAGGCAGCGGGGAAGTCGGCAGGCGTTTTTTGGGGAAAGGCAGTAAAAAATCCACCCAAGACAAAAAAGAGAAAGGCCAGGGCCACCAAAGAAGTATTAATCAAAAAAAATCTTTTTAATCGCAAGGGGGGAGAAGAATAAACAAACACCAAAAATAAAGAAGCCAGAACAAAAACAAACAAATGCAAACTTATAATTAAAGCCCCCAACAAAGACAGAATAGCCAATCCTAAGGAAATTTTCAGGGAATTAACCTGGTTGATTGCGCCGGCAACTATCGGTCTCTGAGGATGGGAAATGACATCGATTTTTGAGTCGTAAACGTCGTCATAAAAAGCGGTCGCTCCGTAAAAAAGAAATCCGACAAGAAGAACGTTAATCAGGGCAACAATGTTGAGAAAATTTAACGGAGGAATACCGCCGAAGAAAAAAAATCCCGCCGCCATTCCCAGAAAAATCGAGACGGCAAAATCAAATCCCTTACGTAGCCGGCAATTTTTTACAATTGTCTTCAAAAAATCCTTCCGATGGGCAAAGGTGGCTAATAAAACAGTCAGAATCATTAACGGAAATAAAATCGCCGACAAGACAGAGTCAAACCAGAAATTAAAAGTGTTGTTTGAAAGCTGGGTAAAATATCCCCGGCCTATTAAAATCTCCTGAGAATGATTATAAAAAAGATCCAGAAAGAAAGGGGTTGGATAAAACCCTTCCGGGTTCTGGAAGAAAATCACAAAGCTGGGAAGGCTGCCGATAAGAATTAAAAGAACGTAGGAAATAAGCATGGCCGCCAAAGAGCGGGTCCATTTCTTGGTTATCCAATAGACAAACGCCCCCAAAGCCAGCAGCGAGGTTGCTATCTGAAGACGGAGAGAAACACTAAAGCCATGATCGACAAAAAAATTGCCAATTGTTTTTATCAAGAGTAGGGGATCGGAAAGATAAACATAATGAGCGGAAAGATTTACTGGTTCGCCGATAATAAAAGGAAAAATAACCGGAAAAAGGATGAAAGGAGAGAAAACAACGATTAATCTAAGGATAAAAGAGATTGGTTTTCGGGAGAAAACATGAATAATAAACGCCGCCACCAAAAAAACTACGCCGTACCAGAGAAAATAATGGATAAAAGCAAATGAGGGAAGAAATCCTTTTCCCACTCCGAGTCCGGCCAGCCCCTCCAAAAGATACCTAAAAAAAACGACTCCCAGGAAAAAAAACACCCAATAAAAAATGTTGGATTTAAAACTCTCTATCTTTCCCAAGAATCTGTCCAGAAACACAAAAACGGCCGATATCATGAGATATACGATAATCCAAAAGCTTAAAAATCACAAACCCAAAACACCAAAAATCATCCAAGCCAAGCAGTAGCTATCGGTTGCAGTCCCAGGCTGCAGTTATCAAATCAACTAACCCGGCTGCGGTAGGAGAAGGCCTCGCTCAAGAATTCAGGAGTAACAATTTCACTTTCTTCCATATCGGCGATTGTCCGGGCAACTTTAAGAATTCTAAAATACCCCCTAGCCGAAAGGTAGGATTTGTCCATCACTGAATCCAAAAGTTTTTTAGCCCCCAAGTTTAAATTGGCACAGGACTCAATTTGTCTGGAAGAAAGCTCGGCGTTGGAAAAGGCTTTTAGTTTTAAATTTTTTATTCTCTGGTATTGAATTTCCCGGGCCCGGTTGATTTTCCCTCCTACTTTTTGAGTTTCTTCCAAATCAACTTCTTTCTTAAAATCGGATGATTCTAAACGATTTACCCAAATATGAATATCAATTCTGTCTAATAAAGGCCCGGAAATCTTTTTTTGATATTTAACCACTTCATAGGGAGTGCAGCGGCATTCTTTTTTGTCGTCTCCGGCATAGCCGCAGGGACAGGGGTTGGCCGCCGCTACCAGCATAAATTTGGAAGGAAGAGTAAGTACTCCCCGCGAACGGGCGATGGTCACTCGGCCATCTTCCAGCGGTTGTCTCAAAGATTCCAAAACGTCCCGATGAAATTCACAAATTTCGTCCAGAAAAAGCACCCCTCGATGAGCCAAACTCACTTCTCCCGGACGGGGAACTTGTCCCCCACCCACCACCGATACCAGAGAGGCATTGTGGTGAGGAGAACGAAAAGGACGGGTAGTGACAAACGGTTTTTCCAAAAGCAGTCCGGCGGCGCTGTAGATTTGAGTAATCTCCAGCGCCTCTTCAAAAGAAAGATTGGGGAGAATGGAAACCAATGATTGGGCGAGCATTGTTTTACCTGCTCCCGGAGG
>MGIN01000027.1:8481-9832 GCA_001793775.1 Candidatus Wolfebacteria bacterium GWA1_42_9 | reverse complement strand
TTGCCTGCCGCCGCTATTGCCAGGGCCCTCTTGGCAGCCGCCTGCCCTTTGATTTCAGAGATATCCACGTACCCTGTTCTCTCCGGCTGAAAAATTTGACTGTCAATCGGATTAATCAATTGAGTTTCTTCCAGATGAGAAATTATCTGGGAAAGAGATCTAATCGGATAGATGTTGATGCCGCTGACAAAAGCCGCTTCTTTGGCGTTTTGATAAGGGACAAAAACACCGGAAAATTTTCTTTCCTTGGCCATCTGACAGATATTAAAAATGCCTGCCACCGGCCGAAGATCTCCGTTTAGAGCCAGTTCTCCCAAAAATAATTTATCTTCCCAAAGAAAGGGCTTGATTTGAGAAGAGGCCAAAAGATATCCCAAGGCTATCGCTAAATCGTATTGAGACCCATTCTTTTTAACGTCGGCCGGAGCTAAATTGACCGTTACTTTCCGATTTTCCCGAGTTGGCGGTTTAATCCTTGAATTTTTCAGAGCTGAGGAAACTCTTTCCCGGGCTTCCGAAACCGCCTTGTCAGCCAAACCAACAATATTAAAAGAAGAAAGACCGATATTGATGTCGGTCTCAACCTCAATCAGGCGCGGAATAATCCCCTCCAGTTCGGCACAAAATACCTTAGAGACATTTTGAGTCACGGGCTCAGATAAAAATAGTTATGCGGTTTTGGTTTCGTCACTTGTATCGTTTATCGGTTTGGTAGTATAGCCGTAAGACAAAAACTTTTTACGAAACGGGTGTTGATGCCTTTTACCCCGAAACGTTACTTCCCAGCCTTATTGCATTCCCGGCAAAAACGGGATTCGGGAACAATTTTCAGAACTTCTTTCTCGATTTCTTTGCCGCAGCTCTTGCAAATTCCATACTTTCCTTTTTTCATTTTCAAGAAAGCCGAATCTATATTGGCCAATTTTTCTTTAAGGGTTGGAAGGGCGGCGGTTTTGTTAAAATAGGCCTCCGCTTCTTCGGTTTCATCATCCGGACCGGGCTCGTCTCCCATGTCCGTGGGAGTTTGAGCCTCCTTAATCTCAGCTAAAATCTTTTTCTTTCCCTCTTCAAGAAGAGATTTATATTTTTTGAGAAGTTCCGGAGAAAGCATGGGTTTCTCTACTAATCACAAATAAAGGGGTTGTTGATTACAAGTTATAAGTTGCGAACATTACGGGGTGGTGGTTGATGTGGTTGTAGTAGAGGTAGAACCACTCGGTCCGGGGACTATGGCCTTAACTCTTTTGACAATATCCACCATCTGGTTATAAGAGGTGGCTAAAATCAGATAATAACTGTCGCCCACCGCATACCAGCCGTACTCGAAAACGTTCCCGACTTTAGAGTCAAA
>MGIN01000027.1:8162-8458 GCA_001793775.1 Candidatus Wolfebacteria bacterium GWA1_42_9 | reverse complement strand
CTTCAACCTGGCCATCTTTGAACTCAATTTTAGTCAGAGGCGTTACTGCAGAGACAAAAAGATTGGCAATATCAGAAGCACCCCCTTCCAAAGCGGCTACTATTGACGTTAGTGATTGTTCTATAGGGGTTAATTTGTTAAGAGCAAAAACTGTTCCGAATTTAGCTCCTCCTACCTTGTCGTAGTACAGCCAGGAGGTAAAATCTTTTTCCATCAAAGGAGAGATGGCAACTGACGCCGAAGGTAAGAACGCCGACAAAAACACCGATGATTCAATTACTTTCCCAGTAGGATCG
>MGIN01000027.1:0-8099 GCA_001793775.1 Candidatus Wolfebacteria bacterium GWA1_42_9 | reverse complement strand
TTCCTCCCAGATTAACTTCCGGCTCCGTCTTCAAAGACAAAACCAGATAGTAGACGCCAAATCCAACCGCTACCGCCAGGATAGCCACTCCTATGACCATCAAGATAGATTTGAGACCGAACGATTTTTTAGGAGAAATAATCGGTTCTTCCGAAAAAGTTGGGGTAGCAGAAATATCAGCGGCCGGCGGCTGACCGGGAGAAGGTACTGGTGTCGGCTGATAAGGGGGTCTGGGGGGTGCCTGTTGGTTTCTTGCCGCTGACAGTTCGGGGGCGCTGATAATTTGCGACTGAGGAGATTCACCTCCGGTTTGTTGGATTGACTTAAGATCCGACTCCATGCTCCGGATGCCTACCTGCTGTTCTTGGGGTGGGGGCGGAGGAACATTGCCGGATTGACCGGTTTGATTGGGACTGCCCGGATACACGTTTTGGGGTTGGTCCATATTTATAAAAATTTTTAATTTTAAAAAATATTTTTGTTGGCCTTTTCGAAAAGTATAACACAATCAGACAAAAAACTATATGGGGATAACTCCTATAACCGCTAGTGTCTTTATTTGATAAAAACAACGCTGCGGTTATAGGAACCCTGCACCTTCCGAGGCTGCGGGGTATGGTAAAAGGCAAAATCTAACAAAGCTTGTTAGCAATAAAAACGCCCGAATGATAAAATAGGGAAAAGTTATGAAAACTCTGCTCCTTATCGACGCCAACTCCCTGATCCATCGCTGCTTTCATGCTCTGCCGCCTTTGTCCAATAAAAAAGGAGAGCCGACAGGAGCTCTTTATGGCGTTGCCAACATTCTCCTAAAAATCATCCAGTCAAAAAAACCTGACTTTGCTGCCGCTCTTTTTGACCGACCCGAACCGACTTTCAGAAAACAGAGGTTTGCCGACTATAAAATCCACCGACCGCCGACCCCCGACGAGCTGGCTCCGCAACTGGCCGGTGCTCATAAACTTTTTGAAAGTTTTTCCATCAAAACCTTGGAGGCTCCGGGGTATGAGGCCGACGATTTAATTGGCACCTTGGCTCAAAAATTTAGAAACGACGCCCGGATACTCATTCTTACAGGAGATCTAGATTCTCTCCAGCTGGTCGAGAACGGCAGAGTAATTGTAGAGACATTCAAAAAAGGAATCTCTCAAACCGCCCGCTACGACGAAGAGGCAGTTGAAGAAAGATATGGTATCCGACCTCCCCAGATGATTGACTACAAGGCCCTAGTAGGAGATGCCTCCGACAATATCCCCGGAGTTCCCGGAGTCGGCCCTAAAACTGCCTCTGCCATACTAAAAAAATATAAAACCCTTGATAACTTTTTCAAAAAAGGAGCAAAAGAAAAGATTTTTGAAAAAATAAAAAGAAATAAGGATTTGGCTATTCTTTCCCGAGAGCTGGCTGCTATCAATCTATCCGTTCCCGTAAAAGTTAAATTGGAAGAATTGATTCTTTCGCCCATCCCCAAAAAAATAGAAAGATATTTTGAAGAGAACGATTTTTCCAGCCTGCTAAAAAGAGTGGGCGCGGTGGAAAAAAGCGACATTAATTCAGAAATAGCGACTTTCAAAAAGCTGATTCAAAACAAAATTCCCTTTCAGGGTATCGGCCAAGAAGTCATTACAATTGAAGATGACGCTCAACTCCTAGAAAAAGACCGTCTCTCCTCCAAAACCAAAATTGGCTACGACCTAAAAGATTTTTTTAAAAAAACCTTTCTGGCGCCTCCTGTTTTTGACGTCAAAATCGGCTTGGAGCTTTTAGAGATTAAAACCAGAGATTGGCTGGAGGCTTGCCAAAAAATTCTCAAAGAAAAAATCTCCCAAAAAGAGTTTCTTCTAAAATCTTATTCTTGGCTGACCAAAAAGATAAAAACCGCCGGGCTGGAAAAAATTTTTTACGGAATCGAAATGCTTCTTGTTCCCGTTCTGGCAACAATGGAAAAAAACGGTGTTTTGATTGACAGAGAAGAGCTAAGAAGCGTTCAGACAAAACTGACCAGTGAGATAAAGGGAGTGAAAAAAGAGATTATTAAAAAGATGGGAGAGAGCATAAACCTCAATTCTCCCAAACAACTCCTTGTTTATTTTCAAAAAAAGGGACTGAAGATAAAATCAACCTCGGCTGAAAAACTGGAAAAAATTTCCCAGGATTATCCGCTAGTCAAAGAAATTCTGGAATATCGGGAGTTTTTCAAACTAAAAACAACTTATTTGGATCCTTTAGAAAAATTAGTCGGGAACGACAGCCGAATCCATCCCACTTTTCTTCAGTTGGGAGCGGCCACCGGCCGGCTTTCCTGCCAAAACCCCAATCTCCAAAACATCCCCCAGGAATCATCCTGGTCAATCCAGATCAGAAATATTTTTGTCGCCCCCAAAAGCTTTTTTTTGGTTTCCTTCGACTATTCCCAGATAGAGCTTCGGATTCTGGCCCATCTCACCCAAGACCAAAACATGCTGGCTGCTTTTAAAAGAGGAGAAGATATTCACTCCCTAACTGCCCAAAAAATATTCGGTGTAAAAAAAGAAGAAGTCGCCCCGCACATGAGAAGGCTGGCCAAAACTCTCAATTTTGGAATGATCTATGGAATGGGTTACCGGGCCCTCTCTCAAACAGCCAAGATTCCTCCCGACCAGGCTAAGGATTTCATCAAGAAATATTTTGAGCAGTTTCCCTCCATCAGAAACTGGCAGGCAAAGGTTCTAGAGAGTTCTCGCCAGAGCGGAATTTCTTCCAACGTCAACGGTCGCTTCCGAAGCGTCTTTTCAATCAACTCTCCCAATCAATTTTTGGCCTCCAGTGCCGAAAGAGAGGCGGTCAACATGCCCACCCAAAGCTTGGCGGCCGACGTCCTCAAGTTGGCAATGATTAAAGTTTTTGACTATGTCGTCCAAAATGGTTTGTCCGAGAAAATAAAATTGATTCTTTCCATCCACGATGAGCTGATTTTTGAGATTAGCCAAGATTTATTAAAAAACGGAACGGACAGTCCGACCGCTCAGAAAATAAAAGAGTTGATGGAGTTGTCTTACAAACTAGATGCTCCGCTGAAAGTAGATATAAAAACAGGAAAAAAATGGGGAGAGCTAGAATAGATTTATAAAATCGGAAATTACCGCTTGATAACTTTATAAACTTTAAAAACTTTTAACTTATTCCTCTATCGGCTTGATGACAACCCTCCTTTCCTTCCCCTCTCCCTGGCTTTCGGTCTTTAAATCCGGATGAACAGCAAGCTCGGTATGAACGATTCTTCTCTCATAAGCATTCATCGGCGGCAAGATCACTTTTTCTCTAGCGGTAGCTGCTTTTCTTGCTCCGGCTTTGGCTAATTTAATAATCAAATCCTCTCTTTCTTTCCGGTAGTTGTTAATATCCACAAAAACCGGCCCCAACCCTTTTTTGCGGACGATACCTTTCAGAACAAAATCCAGGTCGTTGACCATGTGGGCTAGATACCTCTGTAAAAATGGGGCGTCGTTGATAAAAACCGAAAAACGATGCGAATCTTGGGAAAAGTTTATAGAAAAATCTTCAAACCCCATTAAACTAATTAACTTGTGGAGAATTTCCTGTGTCTCGTTCATTTCTTTTTCCCAATCTCTTGTTAATCACTATCTGTTGAATAACCGAAAATACGGAGGTTGTCAACCAGTAAATCCCGACGGCCGACGGCAGGGAATAAAGAATGACAAACGTCAGAACCGGTCCCAAAAACACCATTTGCCTGGAAATCTTTTCGGCGACGGCCGCCGCCCCCTCGTTCCCGACAGATTTGCTGTTTTTTTTGCCAACACTCATCAGAAGCTTCGATTGAAAGTACTGGGCCAGGGCGGCAATAATAACGATCGCCAGACTTTTTTGATTAAGATCAACCAGCCCCAGAAAAGAATGGCTGATATTTTCCGGAACACCGACAAAAGGATAGAGTAATTTAAAAATATCGGAGGAAAGCCCCTTCCAAAAAACCCGGTAAAGAGCTATTAAAATCGGCAACTGAATGAGCATTAGTAGAAATCCGGAAAGGGGGTTGACTTTGTGTTCCTTATAGACCGCCATTATCTCCCTTACCTGTTTTTCTTTGTTGTCTTTGTGGTTTTTCTGAATTTCTTTTATCCGGGGGGTGATTTTTTGGATAATAGTCTGGTCTTTGGCACTTTTATAAAAGAGCGGTAAAAGAATCAATCGGATAATGATTGTTAAAAGAATAATCGCCACCCCCAAATCAGCCCAGATATTGTTATAAATAAGGAAAAGAAGATTTAAGAGGGGGCGATAAAGAAACTCGTTGAATAAGTAAGACATATGTTGCGGAAAATTTCTAATTTCTGAAAAACTTGAATAGCTCGTCTTTAATCTCTTCGGGTGAGGTTCTGGAAATTTCTGGTTTTATTATTAGAACGATGTCCTGGTTTGGTTTTTTATAAAAACCGTCTTTTCTCAAAATCTCATAAACCGTTCTTCGAAGACAGTTCCGTTCGGTTGCTTTTTTGAAGTTGGCTGACGAGACGACGACTGCGAAACGACTGTAATTGTTGGGAGAGGTGTAAATTTTAGCTAAGAAAAGTGTGTTAGAAAGAGTTTCGGCCGGTTTCTTTCTTTCTCTCACAATCTCTTTAAAAAAAGACGTTGGCAGGCGATATCTTTTAGACAACATTTAAAAGAATTGCTAATCTTTGATTACTAACAACCAATCAATTTTGAAATTAATGAATTAAATAATTAATTAGAAATTGAAAATTAGCAATTGGTTATTCAGGGATTAAGCCTCTTCCTTCCCTTTGCTCTTCTCCTAGACAAGACGTTTCTTCCCCCGGGCTTTCTCATCCTCTTCAAAAAACCATGAACCCTCTTCCTTTTTTTCTTTTTTGGTTGATAGGTAATAGACATAAAGCCGAACAATTAAATTAACAAACTAAGCAGAAGAAGAGTAGCAAAAAAACGAACAGATATCAAATAAATCAAAGGTTGTTGTTTTGGTTTATAAAAGCGTCGCCGCGGACAAGCCGCGGCGAAAAGTAGTTCATATGAGGCTATGGTCAGGGGTGCAGTACAAAAAAGATCCCCTGCCGAGTCTGCGAGTTGTAGATACCCTCGACTCGATCCCCGTACTGACCGAGGATCCTTAAGCGCCCTTTGAGACGCCAGGTAGTGCCGTCCTCGTTCTCTCGGGATGCTTCGTTCACGACCATCCTGAGGGACAAATCTGCCCTCTCCTCCCGCGCTTGAAACTGAACCTCCCTTCGACCCCCATCCTGTTCACGGTACCAGTGAGAGATCATTAAATCGAGAACTGAGGGACCACCCACTACCTCAAACGTGCGTGCCATACAGCACCTCCTTATGTGCAACTCTCTTTTGGGTGAGAGAAGAACCCCTTATCCAGCTCTTCCAAGGAGCGGACGACCTGCCCATACGGGTTCAGGAATTGTTTTTAAAATAGAACAAAACAACTTGTCTGTCAATTTAGTCTGTATAATTCATGTATTTGTAATAAATCAGTAATCCGTGGAGAATTCCACAACTTGTCCACTTTTTTGACTTTTCCCCACTTTCAATTAAACTACGATACCAATATACTATTGATACTAACGAATACTAAAAATTGGACTCCCTTTCATGCTTTCGTAAAAATTCGTATTTCATTAGAGAACATCATGGACCTGAAAAAATTGTGGGAAAAGGCCTTGGCCTCAATAGAGTTGCAAATCTCAAAGCCGAATTTCTTAACTTGGTTTAGAAACAGCCGCTTGGTAGAGAAAAATGACGGCACCGGAGTGGTTGTTATAGGAGTTAATAATAATTTTTCCAAAGAATGGATTCAGAGCAAATACAATAAAATAATTTTGGAGGCTCTCCAAGAGATAGACGGCGGCATCAACAGAATTGAGTATGTTGTGGTTGGTAGCGGGGTGGGTAGCGAAGCCATTCCTCCCTCCATCCAAAAACATTCCTTTTCTCTCCCCTCCCAACAAAAAGAAATCGGCGGTTTGGCGGCTGATCCGGAAACAAATCTCCATCCCCGATACTCCTTTAAAAGTTTTGTCGTCGGCTCTTCCAATGAACTGGCTTACGCCGCTTCGGTCGCCATTTCTAAAGACGTCGGTAAAAAATATAACCCTTTCTTTGTTTATGGAGGAACCGGTCTTGGTAAAACCCACCTTATTCAAGCCACCGGCAATGAAATTGTTAAAAACTATCACGGCCGGATTAGGGTTAAATATGTACCCTCAGAAAAATTCGTCAACGACGTTGTTTGGGCTATTCGTTCAAAAAGAATGGATGACGTCAAAAACAAATACCGGACAATAGACGTTTTAATTATCGATGACATTCAATTTATTGGCGGAAAGGAGCGGAGTGAAGAAGAGTTTTTTCACACTTTTAACATTCTTTACCAAAACAACAAACAAATCATTATCTCTTCCGACCGGCCGCCGTCAGCCATTCCCACTTTGGAGGAGCGTCTCCGTTCCCGTTTTGAAGGGGGTATGATCGCTGACATCACTTACCCCGACTACGAAATGAAGCTGGCTATTATTAAAAACAAGATCCAGGAAAAAGGCGTGGAGTTGCCTGATAATGTCTGTCACTTGATTGCTTCCAAAATCCAAAGAAACGTCAGGGAGATCGAGGGAATTATCAATAAACTCCATTTTTACCAGGAGTTTAAGGGCGCGGTCATAGACACCAAGGCCGCCGAGGAAATAATCAATTCCACCCTCCAACAAAACGTGGTGGCCATCAACCCCGGACAAATTATAAAAGTGGTTGGCCAGTTCTTTGAAATTACCCAAAACGAAATCATTAATAAATCAAGAAGAAGAGAGGTGGTCCTTCCAAGACAAATCACCATGTTTCTCTTAAGAGATATGCTGGGAATGTCTTACCCGGATATTGGGGATAAGATGGGAAAAAGAGATCACACCACCGCCATTCACTCTTATGAAAAAATCTTAAGAGAAGTCACAAAAGACAAGTCCCTTAACCAAAAAATAGCGATTATCAAGGAAATGGTCTATAAAAACTCTCCTTATTGACCGGCGGTTTTTACATAAGAAACTAACAACTTCTTCTCAGGCCATCAAAAACAACAATCCTAAAAACGCCTGTTTGTTCCCGTCTTTTTCCGTTTTTCCACTTATCCACAAAAACAACTAGATCTACTACAACTTATATATTAATTAATAAAGAATAATAGTTATGAACGTCATTGCCTTAAAAAATAACATTAAAGAAGGCCTGTCGATAATTTCCGGCGCCAAAAAAGAGAGCGGCAATCTCCCAGTCTTGAAAAATTTTCTTTTAGAAACGGTTGACGGCGGCGTCAAGATGTCGTCTACCGACCTGGAAATCGGAGTTACTCATTTTATCTCGGCAAAAAACATAAAAGAGGGATCGGTAGCCATTCCTTTCGGAGTTTTCTCCCAAATCATAAATAATCTTTCTTTTGAGAGAATCAATTTTGAGATTAAAGGCGGATCTCTTTTAATCAACACCGATAACTATAAAGCGAAGATTTCTACTACTCCCAAAAACGACTTTCCCATCATTCCTGGAATCGAGAGAAAGAAAAATAATTTTTTCGTTTTTGACACAGGTTCTTTGGTAGAGGCCCTCCTTTTTGTCGTTCCCGCCTGCCAAATATCAGACTTTCATCCAGAGCTTTCAGGAATCTTGTTTTCTTTCAAAGACGGGCAGATAAAACTGGCGGCCACCGACAGTTTCCGATTGGCTGAGAAAACAATCGTTTCCAAGGAATTTGAAACTAAAATGGAGAAAGACGTTTCTTTTATTGTCCCCTTCAAAACCATCCAAGAGACCATAAGAATTTTTTCCTCTTCTAAAGAAAACAAAATTAAAATGTTTTTTGAAGAAAACCAGATACTTTTCGAAACTCAACAAACCACCCTCGTCTCCCGTTTGATAGAGGGGAGATTTCCCGATTACGAAATAATCATTCCCAAATCATTTGAGACTGAAGCGATTATCGAAAAAGAGAACTTTACAAACGCTCTTAAACTAACCAGCTCCCTTTCCAACCGGCTTAACGAGGTCAAGTTTCAAATCGACGACGATTTGAAAAACATAAA
>MGIN01000026.1:31855-32080 GCA_001793775.1 Candidatus Wolfebacteria bacterium GWA1_42_9 | reverse complement strand
TTAGTTTTGGGAAGTTTTTTTATACTTTGCTCTTTTACCTTAAAATTAATTGCTCCATCGTAGACATAACCTTCGCTGCCGGTAGTATCCACTGTTACTGTTTGGCCAGTTTTTATCTTCTTGGTAGCGCTTACCGACCCGACAATACAGGGAATGCCCAATTCTCTTGAGACAATCGCCGCATGGGAAGTTCTTCCCCCCTTATCGGTGATAATTGCCGAGGCA
>MGIN01000026.1:30440-31843 GCA_001793775.1 Candidatus Wolfebacteria bacterium GWA1_42_9 | reverse complement strand
GGTTCCCAGTCCGGGTCCGTCATATCGGTTACCAAAACCTCTCCTTTCTGGAAAGAATGGATTCCTTTAACATCCAAAATTATCCGGGCTCTTCCGGAAGCGATTTTATTTCCCACTGAAGCCCCACTAACCAAAGTTTTAGGTTTTGAGCTCTGAAGTTTGTATTCTCTGATAACCGAAAAATCCTTCTGGGCTTGGACTGTTTCCGGCCTGGCCTGGACAATGAAAAGTTCCCCGGAAATTCCGTCTTTGGCCCATTCAATGTCCATCGGCGTCCACTTTTTGTGTTTTTTGGTATAGTGCTCCTCTATCGCCGTCCCCCACTTGGCCAAAGTTAATATCTCTTCGTCATTCAAAGTGAACTTATTTTTTTCGTTCTCACTTGTATAAACAATTTTGGTCGGCTTGGCACCGGAAGAATAAATCATCTTTCTGTCCTTTCTACCCAGTGTTTTACCTATAATAGGCAAAACTGCAGATTGCCGCTGATCAATAGCTGATTTACGCAGATTTTTATCAGAGGCCATCCGTCTGCCTATCCGCGGTAATCCGTGAACCGTTTTTCCCAAAAACGGTTTGAAGACAAGAAATTCGTCAGGAATCACTTCTCCCTGAACAATCATTTCCCCAAGCCCCCAAGAGCTGTTTATCAAGACCACATCTTTAAATCCCGACTCGGTATCCAAAGTGAACAGCACTCCCGAACAGGACTTGTCGGAACGAATCATTTTCTGAATGCCGACCGACAAAGCTACTCTGAAATGACCAAATCCCTTATCCTGCCGGTAAGAAATGGCCCTGTCGGTAAAAAGAGAGGCGAAACACTTTCTGACGGCCATTATCAAATCCTCCTCCCCTCGGATATTTAAATAGGTCTCCTGCTGACCGGCAAAAGAAGCGCCCGGTAAATCTTCCGCCGTTGCCGACGAACGCACGGCGACATCAACATTTTTCCCGTATTTTTTTTCCATCACCCGATATTCCTTTCTTATTTCCCTCTCCAAATCTTTGGGAACCTGGGCCGATTTAATCGCTTCTCTCACTTCCTTCCCCTTCTTTTGGAGTTCTCTTAGGTTGTGGGTATTTAAATTCTTCAGAGTATCTTTTATAAACTTTTCCAGGCTCACCTTGCCTACTCTTGATTTCCTCAAAAAGTATCTGTAAGCGCGGGCGGTTGTCGCAAAACCGCCGGGCACGCTAATCCCTTCGGGCGTTAAAGTTCTTATCATTTCTCCCAAAGAGGCGTTTTTTCCACCTGCCTCAGGGACGTCTTTTATGGTCAGCGAAGATAAGTCTTTTGTGTATTTGGACATGACAAATGGTAGTTAGTATTTGGTAGCTAGTATCTAGTATATCGCAATATTTCAGAATATAAAATTAGAAATTAGTAATTAGAAATTTGT
>MGIN01000026.1:26630-30398 GCA_001793775.1 Candidatus Wolfebacteria bacterium GWA1_42_9 | reverse complement strand
TCGCTGGGCTCCAGATCCGGATGCAAAACCAGCAAAGGAAAGTTGTTTTTTAAGGTGTCAATCATTTTGAGGGCAACAGCCCTCAATGTCGGATGAACCAAGTGTCCCGACCTTAACTCCGAGGTGTAAACCGCTCCGGGCAGATAAAAAGTAAATCTACACGGCACTAAAAATCCCATAGCAATGTAATATTGCCTTATTTCATCGGAAGTTTTTAATTTTTCAATTGCTTCTGTCTGCGTTTTTATCAAATCTTGCGCCTCTTTTTTTAAATCGTCGGGAAGCTGCTCCAAATACCAATTATGAAATCCCAGCTTGGTTGTCAAAAGGGGCATCCGGGAAACGGCGCTCCGATGCCTCTGAACGTCACGGAAAGAACCAAAATCAAGAAGAAAATTAAGACTTACCTGTCCCAACCCTCCCAGAAAATAGGGCAATAGCGTTTTTTCGGGGCGATTGGAAATAATATCCTTATATTTTTCCAGTTCGGAATTATTAATTGTGGTTGAAAAAGAAAAATTGGGACAATCTTTGTCAAAGTAATAGTTATGTTTCTCCATCATTTCCTTCCTATACTTTTCCTGTTCAGAGATGACCCGCTGAGAAAAACTACTGGGATATTTTTCTTTGAGCTGGGAAAGAATCTGCTGAGCTATATTTCTTACTTCTTCCAGAGGATGATAAATCGTGGTTGATAATTTGTCGTAGGCCTGCCTTAGGTTGGTGTGCCAACTAAGCTGGGTTGTGATGCCGGCCGGCAAAAATCCCCTCATTATGTCAAAAACTCTTGCTTTGACCGCCTTTTCATATATTTTCTCCTCTTCGTTTTCTTTTCTAGGATAAAGAGATTTGATATAAGTATTCATTTTTTCCTGGCTGTTGGTATAGAAATCCATCCATCTTTCTATAATCTCCCTGCTTTCTTCCGTATCCAGAGAATCAATCACTGGCTGTTTAGACATATCAATATAGCGAGTGCTAGTTTCCTGTCCACTGTATAAATACCAATCTTGAATGGCTTTATCAGCTAGAATACTTGCTCCTTCTATAAAAATAGTGGTACTGCCGCAATCAGCGATGCTGGCATGACCGTAGCCGACATAATAAGTTTCCATGAATTTTCCCGAGCCGGTTTGTCTGACTTTTTCCACATGCTCCATTACACTTTTGGAACTGCGGGAATAGAGCGCCTGAAGCATAGCGTTGTCCTGCGGAGAAAATTCGTCAAAAACAAAGACCTTAAAATTCTTGTTCTCCATAACCCATATACCAACTACTATATACTAACTACCATTCCTTATCACCATCATCAAATCGGAGACGTTGAAAGCTCGGCGCTCCGCTACAATCTGGCCGCCGACTTTCCTGAAGAAATTATAAGAGTCGTTATTTCTTAAAAACTTAACCGGATTAATTTTTCTCTTTTTGAGAATCTCTAGAGTTTTTTCATCCGCCAGAGCGCCAGCGACAGGAGTGTTATCATAGCTATCAGAAGAAAAGCTGGAGATTAGAGTGTCACGAAACTTCAACTGTCCGACACTTGCCTTAGCTACTGCCGCCAAAACCGCTTCCTGATTTCTTCCTCCCTTTCCCCTGCCCCTAATTTTGACCATCGTCTCTCCCGCTAGAAGCAGAATCTCCCTCTTTCCGATTTTCTTTACAAGCGGAGCAAATAATTCTTGAGCCTCGCCCTGATGGGCCAGAGAAATGATTTTGGCTCCGTATCCCAAAGATCGAGCCCTTTTTTTCATCGCTAAGACTGCATCTTCATTACAGGCAAAAAGAAGATATTTAGCCTTTTTGAAATATTTTTTGTTCTTAGGTGTCTCTATCAAAGAACCGATTATCGCTGATTTTTGAGCTGATGTCCGCAGATACTTCTCAATAATTTTTCGAGCGTCTTTTTTGGTAGTTTTGTCAAAAACGGTCGGACCGGAAGCGATAATTGAGAAATCATTTCCGCAGACATCGGAAACAATCAGAGAAACCGACTGGGCTGGATAGGTATGATAAGCCAGCCATCCCCCTTTTACCAAAGAAAGGTGTTTGCGAACGGTGTTCAGTTCCTGAATAGAGGCGCCTTTCCGGGTTAATTGGCCATAAACCAAGGAAGAAAATTTCAATTCGTCTTCCGACCCGCACAAAAGAGACGAACCGCCGCCGCCGATGAAATAAATCACCAAATCATCTTCTCCTAGAGTTTCCAGAGTACGAACAATATATTGGGTAGCTCGGACATTTTTTAGAGATGGCCTTGGATGAGTTCCGACGAAGATTTTTACCCTCCCAAGTTTTCCTTTGGAAAATTTAGGAGGGTGAACATCCAAAGCAATCGCTCCAGAGAACTTTTTTCCAAGAGGCGAGAGAATTTTTGCCATCGTCGCTATCGCCAGAGACGAACCCTTTCCAAACCCGATCAGATAAATTCTCTTTATCTTTTCTAGGTCAAAGCGGTGAGTCTGGGCGGCATCGGAAACCAAAAACTTGTTTTGAGAAAGCTTGAATCTTTTCTTCGTCAGCTTTTCAATATCAATCGCCTCATAGCCAGCATTGATAATGGAAAGTGCCTCCCAGCGAAGTTTGGCAGTAGCTAGATTTTTAAAATTTTTGATTACCATTCAATTTATACCTTCTTAATCCCAATCCAAATCTTTTGAGTATCAATTTTAGTTTCTATTTCGGCAGAAAACTTAGCGGTCCGTCCGGTTTCTACTTTTTTAGCACCCACCTCTCTTTTAATCCAGTCGCTGTTGCTTTCAATAAGCGCTTTTGCTTCCTGATTGCCGTCAATCCAAACCAAAATTTTATCTTTGGGAACACACCCGGCTTCCTGCCTCAAATCCTGGATGGTTCTGGTTAGTTCTCTTAGCTTCCCTTCCATTCTCAACTCCGGAGTGATATTGGTATCCAACTCAAAATCGCTTTCAATATTTTTGTCAAAAATAACTTCTTTAATATTGACTTCATCTCTGAGTATCTCCAACAATCCCTCCCCTACTTTTAACTTTTCATCTTTAACTTTTAACTGCTGCAATGGCTGCTTTACCTTAATTCCCAACTCTGCTCTTTTGGCCAGAATCAAAGAGGCCAGGTTTCTGATTTTCGACATACCATCTAATAATCCTTTATCCTTGATCTTTGATCTTTGACCTGAAGAAGGCCAGCTCTCTAAGTGAACAGAGTCCTGAGAATTAAATTTGTAGTTCTTTTTAAGCGATTGGTATAAAGCTTCGGCAAAGAAGGGAGTGAAAGAGGCCAAAAGCTTAGAAATTGTCAAAAGCGCATAGGCCAAAGCAGCCGAAACCGCTTCGTAATCCTTTTTTCCTTTGGCGGATAAATTTGGCTTTTGCAACCTGCGGCGGGAACGGCGAATATACCAGCGGGAAAGATCGTCTATTAATTCCTCAATCAATTGAGTGGATTTGAGAATGTCGTAATCGTTCATTCTTTTTTCCACCTGGCTGGCCACATCGCTTAGCCGCAAAAGAATCCATTTATCCAAAAGATTGGAAGACGACAGCAATTTATCCAGATTGAGATTGTCCTTGGCATAGGTTTGGAGAAAAACAAAAGAGTTGTAAACTATCATCAAAACTTTTCTCAGAGAGTTCTTGACGTCTTCCTCGTCAAAATTTTTCGGTTCTCCGGGAGAATTGATTGAATAGAAATACCAACGGATAGCATCTATTCCGTGTTTGTTAATCATTATCCAAGGATCAACGATGTTGCCTTTTGATTTAGACATTTTTTGACCGTTTTTGTCACGGA
>MGIN01000026.1:3521-26618 GCA_001793775.1 Candidatus Wolfebacteria bacterium GWA1_42_9 | reverse complement strand
AAATGACATTTTTATAAGGCGTTTTGAGTCCAAGAGCCGTCGCCACAGCTAAAAGAGTGTAAAACCACCCTCTAGTTTGGTCTATGGCTTCAGAAATATAATCAGCCGGAAAAGTTATCTCTTTTGAAATAGTTCTACCATCTAACTTCCCGCCCTCGACTTTCAGCTTCCTCTTGTTATTAAACGGGAAATGGTCCTGCGCAAAAGGCATTGCTCCAGAATCAAACCAAACGTCGGCAATTTCTTTTACTCTTTTTGAATCCCCACCGCATTTTTGACATCTCAGAACAATTTCATCTATGTAAGGCCTGTGAAAATCGCCAAGCCCTTCTCCATTTCTTGGCATAGAGACAAAAGAGAGTTTCTCTACCTGGCCAGTAGTGACAAAATCGTCTCCTCTTTTTATTTTTTCCTCTATAGCTTGTTCCTGACTCCAGCCGTTTAACACAGAAGATATTATCCAAATAGGATATTCATGGCTGACAAGAAGAACGGTTTTATTTTTATATTTTTTCTCCACAGCCCGGATAAAATCCCAAACTCTCTGAGCCACCTTTTCCAAGTTTTCTCCTCCCAGAGGACTTTTGGAAAATTTATCCTCATAAGAAGGAATGAGAATGTGATAATCGGCAGTGTTGTGGCCGTGAAACTTACCGAAATTCATTTCTCTAAGCCGCTTGTCAAAAACAATTTTCTTAATTCCCGTTTCTTTGGCGATAATCTCGGCCGTCTCCTTAGTGCGGTGAAAATCGGAGGAGAAGATGAGATTAATTTTTTCTTTTTTTAATTTCCTGGCTAGTTTTTCCACATGAACTCGTCCTTTTAGGGTCAGATGGTCCTTATCTTTTTCTTTAGGGTCGCAGTTAACAATTTTTTTGATGTTACTCTCCGCCTGACCATGGCGCAAAAGAAGATAACAATTGGAGCTTTTTTCCTGAAGGGAAGAGAGTTCCTGGGAGCTACCGATTACCTGAGTTTGATGACAGTGGCCGCAGCGCCAGATGGGAAGAGGCGTCCCCCAATACCTTTCTCTGGAAAAATTCCAATCTTTGATTTCTCTCAACCATTCCCCGAATCTACCTTCTTTAATATGTTCAGGAACCCAGTTGATTCCCTTATTGTTTTTAATAAGTTGGTTTCTTAGTTTAGACATGGAAACAAACCAAGAGTTTCTTCCGTAATAAAGAAGCGGAGTATCGCATCTCCAGCAGAAGGGGTATTCGTGAGTGTAGGGGAGAACCGAGAGGAAGTTGTTGCTGTTTTTTAAATGTTCAAATAATTTATCTTCGGTCTCTTTGGCCTTGACATACATACCTTCAAAACCGACAACTTCTTTGGTAAATCTCCCATTTTCATCAACGGTGTGGCGCTGTGGAAGCCCGATTTTTTTACCCAACTCATAATCATCCTCCCCATACATCACGGCTGTGTGAACTACCCCTGTTCCATCAGTAGTGGTTACAAAATCGGCGGAATAAATTTTGTATGAATTTTTACTCTCCGAGAGCGACTTTATTTTAAAAAGCGGCTGATAAGAAATATTAATCAAATCTTTTCCACTAAAGAAACCCATCTCGGCGCCATTAAATTCTTTAAAAACCGTGTTCACTAAATCCTTGGCAATAATATAGGTCTCATTACTGTCTTTATTTCGGAGACGCACGTAACGCACATCCTTTCCTACCGCCAAAGCTACATTCCCGGGAAGTGTCCAGGGAGTAGTCGTCCAAGAAAGAACATATGTGCTATCATCTGTCGTAAAACCGGCGATTTTTTGTCCTTTGTTCAATTTAAATTTTAAATAAACTGAGTTTTCGGTAATTTCTTTATACCCCTGGGCTACCTCATGAGAAGAAAGGCCTGTCCCGCATCTTGGACACCAAAGAACAATCTTATAGCCAAGATACATCAATCCTTTTTTGTAAATTTTTTTTATTATCCACCAGAGAGTTTCTATATAGTTGTTGTGATAAGTAATGTAGGGATTATTCAAATCAACCCAAAATCCCATTCTTTCAGTCAATTTTTCCCATTCGCTTTTATAAACCCAGACCGATTCCTTACATTTCTTGTTAAATTCTGCCACTCCGTACTTTTCAATATCTTTTTTTGAAGAAAGTCCCAGTTGCTTTTCAACTTGCAACTCTACCGGAAGTCCGTGCGTATCCCACCCTCCTTTTCTTGGAACAATAAAACCCTGCATTGTCTTATAGCGCAAAATTACATCCTTAAAGGATCTGGCCAAAGCATGATGAATACCAGGCCTTGCATTAGCAGTCGGCGGACCTTCCCAGAACTTAAATATTCTTTTGCTTTTCCCTTTTTTGGGAAGAAGGGTTTTTTGAAAGACGTTTTTCTCCCTCCAAAACTGGAGAACCTTTTCCTCAATTTCCGAAGGATTGAAAGATTTCAGGTTACGCAGCATCTTAAAATTCTAGCGATTTTCTTAAGAAAAATCCACTCGAGAATTAGGCTACTTCGGTATTATAACACTGCTCACAGTAGACAATTTCCGGCCTCTCCGGAGAATATGATGTTTCAAACTCATCAGAACATGGAGAGTCTCCATGCTGATGTTGAATCGTGTTTGTATACACACCGTTCTCCGACTGCTTCCCCGCACACTGACACTTTCTATGCCAAAGCTTTATCGGATTTCTTTGTTTCATCCTCTGATAATGTCGGCAGTTAGGACAAAACACCGGGAGAGGCAAATTCATCTGCCTATAGAACTGAAGTTCTTGAGAGGTAATTTTAAAAGCGGTTGTGCATTGTTCATCACATTCCCCTTTGTGAGCACACCCTACAATTTGGTTGAGAATATCATCCGAAACATCCTCAATTTTATCGGGTAACTCCTCTGGATTTATGGTTGCCTGATAGTTTTTTGTCTCCAGATCCTTCCACTGATAACCTTTTTCCAAACAATCTTTTTTATTCAATGGAAAGTATTCCTGGGCAATGGTCTCGTTATAAGCAAAAGGAGAAAACTCTGCGGGGAAAAATTCTCCGTACCTGTAAATCCTTCCCCCAGAATCAAGATAGGGCACATCATTCATGTGTTGAATAATTTTAGGAACAAGCGCCTCATACTCGTTTTTGGCATACTGCTTATTTAGGATACGGTATTGCTTGTTTCTTAGACCCACACAACCAAAACAATCGGAGCAGTCAGTCAGAGCATAGGAATAGCGGATATTGTGGCAAGTCCTCGTCCAAAGAGAAAAGGCTATGTTGCTGGATCCCCCGAAAGCCGCCCAAGAGTCGTAAGCCAGCTCAACGCCATGGCCCAAATGATCACAGCTACTCAGGTCCCTTCCGTTTAATCCCCCCAAAAAAATATCCTTTAAATCTTCTGCCGGACCGGTAATTTCAAAACATCGTTTGCAATTCTTTCCCTCCACTATATTATCGCCACTGCTGTTGACCGATTTTATTATCTGAGCGTAGCGATGGGGAAATTTAAGAACAAAATTGCTCATTTTTCTTTTAAATTCTTGAATGCCAGAGCGGCTATTCAGCCCTAACTCACCCATCTTTTTCTCATACTCTTCTTTGGTGTATTGTTGGTTAAAAATACAATAAGATTTATTTCTGAGACCAACGCAACCGACACAATTACTGCACCCGGAGCAGTAGAAAAGAAACATTGAATTGTTGCAGTCCCTGGCATACTTGCTGAAAAACACCCGATAGCAGTTCTTGCTATCGGTCGTTTCATAACATAACTGACACCTTTCCACCCAATATACATCAGCCGTGTCTTTGCTGTGGAAATTAAACGTCGAATAGCAACAGTTCTCGTTAAAATCGCCTCCAAAAACCAGATAGCAATCTTTGTTATCGGTCGTATAGTTACAATAGTCACTATTAACACTATTAGTGTTGAAGAGTGCTGCCCAGGGAAATTCAAAGAGTAATTTTTTAAACTGTCCAAAAAATGGTTTTGAAAAATCTATTTCTTTCTTATAATCGTCCGGATTCCACTTGTCCGACCACCAGTCTTTGTGGCTATAAACTTTCAGTAGTTTATCCGGAGAATAGATTGAAATAATTTCCTTTCCTCCTAAAGCTTCTTTTCTTTTGTACAAATGCCTCTCATTGCGGAACGAGAAGCGGCGCTGCATTCGGCAATCAAGACACCAGGTCGGCGCCGGAACATCTATTTTTTTATAGAAATCAAAATCGTCCGGTTCAATAACGAAGTCGTTGTGACAGTTCTGACATTGTCTGGTTTCTAAATTCATAAAACAAGTATATCTCTCCGTTATTAGAAATCCAACATCAAAAAGAGTAGAATAAAATTACCAAATATGAGCTTAGCGGAAAATAAAAAAGCTTTCTTTGACTATCAGATTCTGGAAAAATTCGAAGCCGGGCTGGAGCTGCGGGGCTTTGAGGTAAAGGCAATCAGAGCCGGTAAGGCCGCCTTAGCCGGAGCTTATGTAAAAATCTATAATAACGAGGGCTGGCTGGTAGGCGCCTCTATCCACCCCTTTCAAAAAAAGAACGCTCCTCAAGATTACGATGAAAATCGCTCCCGACGACTGCTCCTCCACAAAAACGAGATAAAACATCTCATTGGCAAGTCCCGGGAAAAAGGATTGACAATCGTGCCCATAAAGTTGTATAATAAGGGAGGTAAGATAAAGATAGAAATCGGCATTGCTAGAGGAAAAACCAAATCAGACAAGAGAGAAAAAATAAAACAAAGAGATTCGAAAAGAGAGATAAACCGCCGCTTGAAATCGTAATAGCATATGGGGGCGCACGCTTCGACAAGAACGCCTCTTTGAAAACAGCAGATCAAGTTGGTGAACTTGTCAAAATCACCAAAACAACAATTGCCAACAGAAATGTTGCACCGGCATTGGCTTTTGCCTAAATGCCCATCAGCCCTTGATGCCTGCTAGAGGATCACTGGTGTTATAAAGCAGACTCGCTGAATTAGGGATGGCTTCTTGTCCAAAATTTAGTTAAAAACAACCAGGAAGCAATTTTGCCTCTTTTAGAGGCTACGTCTGTAGATTGTTTTCAAAGAAATTCTTGGACGGGAGTTCAATCTCCCCGCCTCCACAAACGTAGGACCCTTAAAGGGTCTTTTACGTTTGTGATGGGCGAGAAAGCAAATTGCTTTGCTTTCGTGGGAGATTGAACGCCGGAGCTTGTCCCGATAAGTATATCGGGACGCGAGGCGGCGGCTAGACAAAATTTTGTGGCGACAAAATTTTAGTCGGAGCCAATCTCCCCGCCTCCACAAATAAAAGACCCTTGACGGGTCTTTTCTGTTTATATTTGCAAACTCTTTTTCCTTATGATAATCTCTTAGTGTTCAAAATTCGTATGCGAACAGTGCGCCTCCGCCGATGCTTCGGCAATGCGAACGCGCACATGCGAATTGTTATAAAAAATTAAAATTAAGCTAAGGAATATAGTTACTAAACATTTTAGAATCAATCACCAGATAACCGCCGTCAGTTTAAGAGTGGTTGACAGCGCCGGAAAGAATTTGGGAGTGATGACTAAGGAAGAAGCTCTTAAATTGGCCCAGGAGCAGGGACTGGATGTTATTGAAATCGCCCCGACCGCCAATCCCCCGGTAGCCAAAATCATCAGTTTTGACAAGTTCCGCTATCAACAAAAAAAAGAAGAAAAAAAACAAAGAGCCCACCAGAGCAAAGAAGAGTTAAAGCAGGTCAGAATTACCCCTCGATCCGCCAAAAATGACCTCAAAATCAAAGCTAAAAAGGTTGAAGAGTTTCTTCTGGAAGGTCACAAGGTAGAGATAATGATTTTTTTAAGAGGCCGGGAGAAATATAATCGGGAGTGGGCCACGGGTCGTCTGGAAGAATTTCTCAAGATGATTGAAGCGGAGTACAAAGTGACAATGCCTCAAAGATCCGGAGGCAAAGGAATAGTCATGCAAATTGCTAGGAAATAGTATCGATGCCAATCTGCGAATGTACTAATGATACCAATAAATTACTTAGATAATATTTGTATAATTAGTAAATTTGTATATTCGCATCGCTACGCTTTAGCATATGAAGAAATCCATCACCACTAGAATCAGAATCACCAAGAACAAGAAACTCATCCGAAGAAAAACGGCTCAGGGTCATTTTTTAGCTAAAAAAAGTTCGGTTCAGTTGAAAAGAAAAAAGAGATCAACCAACGCCAATTTTCTAAGAAGGAGAATCTTTGGAAAACCGGGAACATTATAAGTCAAAAGTATCGATGCCAATATACGAATGATATTAATTATACAAATGAGGGGAAAAATATTAGTATTATTAATAAATTTGTATATTTGCATCGCTACGCTTTAGCATATGACAAGAGTAAAAAGAGGAGTTTTGGCTCATAAGAAAAGAGAAAGACTTTTAAAAAGAGTCAAGGGCTTTCGCTGGGGAAGAAAGAGTAAAGAGAGAGCTGCCAAAGAGGCTCTGCTTCACGCCGGCACCCACGCTTTTCGCGGCCGCAAAGAAAAAAAGAGAAATTATCGCGCTCTCTGGCAAGTTCAGATTAACGCCGCCGCCCGCCAAAACGGATTGACCTACAGCAAACTAATTGCCGGATTAAGAAAAAATAAGATTGAAATAGACAGAAAGATTTTGGCGGAAATTGCCAGAAAATACCCGGCTGTTTTTAAAAATATCGCGGAAAAAGCAAAGTAAAGACGACAAAAAACAACCTAATGCAATATCGGGTTGTTTTTTTATTAATTTAAAAAGCGTGGTTTGACCTCTATATATCTGTCAAATATGTCCTTGTCAAACTTGACAGGGGTTTTTAATTAGATTATTCTTATTCTTAGATGATAGGTGATAAAGGTCGATAAAAAATAATGATAAATTGCTAATATGCCCGACAAATTTTTAACGCAGTTGGGTTTAAGTCAGAAAGAAGCGGAGGTTTATTTGACACTTTTGGGAACTGGGCCAGCCTCAATTCGACACATCGCTGCGGAGACAGAGATTAACAGAGGTACGGTTTATGAATCGCTTAAAAAGCTTATGAAGCGAGGCCTGGGAAGTCGTTCAGAACATAAAGGCCGCAAACATTTTATTGCCGAAGATCCCGAAGTTCTAAAACATCTTTTTAAAGACGAGAGACGGAGACTGGTGACTCTCAGAAAGGAATTAATCAAATCTCTGCCAGTACTTCAGGGAATGAAAACCCAATCAAGAAAAAAACCGGCAATAAGAATATATGAAGGTCTTGCTGGGACGAGGTTTGTGTTGGAAGACGTCTTAAAAACAATAGAGAAGGAAAAGAAAAAGGAATATTTTGTTTATTCGTCTGCCGATATCAGAAAATATCTTTATAAAAACTTTGCCAGTTTTTCGGACAGAAGAATTGCGGCCGGGATTAAAACGAAAGTTATTGCTTTGGGAGGAGGCGGAGAGCTCCGAGGGTTGGATGAAAGAAGATGGCTCACTAAAAACAACAGCGCCCCGACTTACATTATTATCTACGCCGATAAGGCAGCGATGATTTCCTTAGGTGAAAGAAATATTCCGATCAGTGTGATTATAGAAGACCAAGACCTGGCTCAAACCCAAAGACTAATATTCGAGGAGCTCTGGAGATTACTCAAATAATAAACCTCGGCACAAAATAAACTAAAAATCCGCCTCACGAGGCGGATTTTTGGCTTTCGTCACTTTTCTTTCTCTCAAAAGGAAATGGCTTTCTTCTGTGCCTGCCAATAATATAGTTGTTGGCTCTTTTTAAAACTTGCCGGCTGTCAAAATACTTATCTTGGGGAAAAAATCTAAGCGCCTCTCGACAAGAAAACCAACCGTAACCTTTGTGTTCCGGAGAGAGTCGAATATAGTTTTTTGACGATTCGGCCAAGTAGAGAATAACTGTTTTAAAAACTTTCTGACTGTTTCTAATGAACAAAAAATTTTCATAAGCTTTAAAATATCCGATAAATTTCAAATCGGAGCGAGAAAGACCAGTTTCTTCCTTAACTTCTCTTAAGGCCGCCGCAAAACTTCTTTCTCCCTCTTCTATCTTCCCCCGAGGAAAGCTCCAGCGATGATTTCCCCGATAGAGGAGGAGAAATCTCGGGCCATCGTCAAATTTCCGAAAAACAACAATCCCCGAAGAGACTTCTCTCTTTTGATATTCTTTATCCCCTTTTAAATATTTAGATTTGAACATAATTTACGATACGGAAAATTCAAAACTGCCGCTTGAGTTGATGCTGACGGTCATTTTGTTTCCCCGGACCACCTCTCCCGCCAAAATCGTTTTGGAAAGATGGGATTTGATTTTATCGTCAATTACTTTACGCAACGGTCGGGCGCCAAAAGCCGGGTCGTATCCCAGCTGAGCGATTTTTTGAACAGCCGCTTTTTCAAAGACCAGGTCTATTCCCTGCGATTCAGCTACCGCCGAAGAAAGCTTGCTCAAATTGAGAATAGTTATTTTTTCAATATCTTCCAAAGATAGAGGTTTAAAGATTATCGCATCCGAAAAACGATTCAAAAGTTCGGGACGGAAAAATTCGGCTAGTTTGTTTTTCAGCTCACCGGAAAATTCTTCCACCTTTTTGCCGCTCGCTACCTGTTGTTGGATAAAAACCGAATGAGCGTTGGAGGTGGCAATAATAATCGTATTCTGAAAATCAACCACCTTTCCCAAACCGTCGGTCAGCCGCCCGTCATCAAAAACCTGTAAGAACAGATTCAAAATATCCGGATGAGCTTTCTCAAATTCGTCCAGCAGAATTAAACTGTACGGTTTCTGAATAATACCTTCGGTCAGACTGCCAGCGATTTTTCCATCGGCCGAACCGATAAAGCGGCTAATACTTTGTTTCTCCTGATACTCGGACATATCAAAACGAAGCATCGCCTCTTCCGACCCGAATTGGATTTTAGAGAGAATTTTGGAAAGTTCGGTTTTGCCTACTCCCGTAGGACCGATAAAAAGAAAGACGGCAATCGGGCCCCCTTTACGCGCCAGACCGCTGCGAAAAGCCCTTAAAGAATCGGCCACCGCCCTAACCGCCTCCTCCTGGTCAATTAAAGATTTGTGAATGACCGTTTCCAAGTTAAGTAGGGTCTGGGCCTCTTCTTTTCCTGTTTTGTGAATGGGAATATTTACCTTCTTTTCGGCCACGGCAATAACAGCGTTGCCATCAACCACCCTTACTTCTTCCTGGGTTGCCCGGGAAAGAGTTTCTCTTAAAAGATCCTGGGCGCTGGAGGGAAGAGGTCGCTGCTTGAAATATTTGGAAGCTAAGCTGACTGCCTGGCGAATAGCCGAGAAGTTAATGGTTACTCGATATTTTTTCTCCCAAACAACGGCATCGTAAGTTAAAAGGGTGATTGCTTCCTGGGGACTGATTTCTTCAACCCGAATCACCTCAAAAGCATTGGCAAAATCAGAGCGGGTTTCAACAAACATTTTAAATTCTTTGGGATAAGTTGTGCCGATTACCGGAAAAGCTGCCAAAGAAATAATCGGCATAAAAGCATCAGAAAGGTCATAGCCCCCACTCTCTGAAGTCTTGGCCAGTAGATGAATTTCGGGAAGATAAAGGATGATATTTCCCGCATTCGTAATTTCGGAGACGATTTTATTCAATCTCAAAGTCAGTTCCTCGGGCGAAGCGCCGGCAATAATTTCCCCCAAAGACAAACTGACCAATCTTCTGTCAAAAAGGTACCCAGGAACATTGTCATTGACGATCTGAAAGGCTAGATGGGAGATCATTGTCTCCTTGCCGATTCCCGGCTCTCCCACCAAAAGAACGCTGTGTTTTCCTTCTCCCGCCAAAATATCTATCATCCTTTCGTATTCTTTTTCGTGACCGATAAGAAAACCGGCCGTTCCGGCTCGGGCCAGATCGGTCAAATCAACAGAGAACCTGTTCAAAAAGGGAGTCGGGCGGGAAGTAAATGTTCGATTGACCCGATGGCTTCTGACCCTGGCTTTTTTAAGGGCAAAGCCGCCAGTAACCGCCGGAAGTTCGCTTTTCCTGCCAAAGGCAAATTTGGCAAAAACAATAGCTGCGTTAATGTCGTCAAAAGAAACAGAAAACAAATCCAAAATTCTTTTTACTTGAGGAATATTAACTAGGGTCACGGCGCAAAAAAGGCTCTCGCCGCCAATTTCCTCTTCCAGATGAAATTTAGAAATGTAAGCGGCAGCAATTGCTAATTTTCTTGTTAGCTCTTTAAATTCCTCCCGGGAAATTTTTTCTTTTCCGACAGTTTTTTCAATCTCCTCGGCCAACTTGTTTTTAAATTCTTTGACATTGACTTCCAATCGCTCCAGAGCCCGGGCAACTGAATCTTTTTCCGTCAAAAGAGATACGAGAATAAGATGGAAATTTTCTCCTGTCAAAGCTGCTCTTTCTAAAGCCAGAGTCAGAGTCGATAAAGCTTCCCGATTTAAACAAAGAGCGACATTGTTTTGAGGAACGCGGCCGGAAAAAAGCTGACTGACTTTGTAATGAGCCGAGCGAAAGTGAATCAGATAATCGCCAATCGTCAAAACCAGAAAAGCCCCCACCCAATTAAGACCGGGAGCACTGGAGATTAAAAGAGCGACCGCCACCCCCAGAATAACAATTACAAAAGAATAAGAAATCACCCGCACCAGAGAGCGAGAAAAAGGACTCATCCAGAGAATCCGGCGATGAAAGGAAAAATTCGTCTGGTTTGGCTGATGGGGGGAAAATTTTGAAGACATAAAAAAATTAAGGTAGTTTTATTTCTATTAAATCTTTGAGCCAAGATCCGCTCTCGGATCCGGGAACCAGAGCCTTATAGACAAAAAAGATGGGAACGGCCGCCCAGACAAGATAGGCCGCCAGCGCTACAAGAAAAACAAAAAGATAAAGAATTCCCCCGAAAAAAATTCTCAAGGTTCTAAAGATAAATCCCAGAACATATCCGTAAACGTTGTATTCCTGATAAAGCGGAACAAAAATAAAACGCAAATTCAGGCGCAGGGCCAGATTTTTCTCTAACCCTCGGACCCGACCCTGAAGCCATCCCCAGATAACGTAAAAACTGTCAACATACCAATGCCGAAAAAACATGATGATCCGGAAATAGAAAGTTTTGAGGAGAAAAATAAGCACCATAAATCACAAAAGGGGAATTTATGCAAATATATGAATCGCCTGTAGCTACTAACTATTCGTATGTGTGTGTTCGCATAGAGCTTCGCTCACGCTTTTTGTATACTATTTTATCAAAAAACCGCCCCTGATAACAGAGCGTAAGTGTAACGGATTACCACGGATTAATGGCAGATGACCACCGATTTTTATCTGTGGAAATCAGCTATCATCAGCGGTAATCAGTTTATTTAAGTAATCGTAAACATTCAAAACCGCTTTGATGGCATCTCCCATGGCCGGATTTATCTGATTATAGAGCCCGTCGGTAATGTCCCCCGCCGCCCAAAGGCCGGGGCAGGAGGTCTGATAAGTTTTGTGATCAACCACGATCCGACCGAATTCATCCAATTTTACCAAATCCTTGACCAAGTCAGTGTTGGGTTTATAACCGATAGCGACAAAAACTCCGGAAACGTCCAGCATTTTTTCCTGGTTAGTATTGAGGTCAACATATTTCAGTCCTTTGACAAAAGCCTCTCCGAAAATTTCCACGGTTTTGGCTTTGGTGATAATTTCTACCTTGGGGTCCTTTTTTAATTTTTCCTGATAAATCGGGTCGCCCCTCAAGGAATCGGTGAATTCTAAGATGGATATCTTTTCCGCGTAAGGCAAAAGGTCAAAAGCCGCCTCCAAACCGCTGTTGCCTCCGCCGATAACCGCCGCTTTTTTTCCTTTCATCAAAGGAGCGTCGCAAATGGAACAATAAAAAACTCCCTTGCCTTCAAATTCTTTTTCTCCGGGAACGTTCAGCTTCTTATAGCCGCTTCCCAAGGTGATTAAAACTGTTTTAGATTGAAATTTATCTCCCCCGGCAGTAGAGATTTCAAATCCGCCGCCAACCTTCTCCACTTTTGAAACCAAAACTCCGTCTTTTATCTCTATGTCTTCCTGAGCCCGAAGATGCTCTTCAAGGGTTTTGGCAAAATCAACTCCGGAAATGGATTTAAAACCGATAAAATTTTCAATACTGGCGGAATTAACCGACTGCCCTCCAAAGTCCTTGGTTAAAAGCAAGGTCTTAATTGCCTTACGAGCGGCGTAAATTCCGGCCGCCACTCCGGCCGGACCGCCGCCCACTATTATTAAATCATACACCATAATTGGAGTGGGCGATTCTCGCTCCTTCGGAGCGGGCCACCGATGATAATTAAATCGTAGAGCATGGTAGTTGGTATTTAGTAGTTAGTAGATAGGATAAAATATTATAAATTAATGGAACGCTTGAGTCCTCCTGTCAATTTTCCAACAAGAACGACTTTTTCCATAACAGACATTAACTCGTCATTAGAAAGATAACCAACTTCCTTAGATATAGATAATTGACTTTCCAACTCAGACAAAGATCCGAGCGCGATAGAATAGAATTGGGTTTTGTCTTTATTTGTCTTGCGACAGAATCCTTCAGCAATATTTGATGATATAGAAACAACTGCCCTCCGTAATTGATTGGTCAATCCAAAAACCTCCGATTTTGGAAAATGCTCTGTAATCTTGTATACAATAACAGCTAAATTTTTTGTCTCCCTCCAAGCTTCTAAATCTCTGAAAGAATTTATCCTTCCCATATACCAACTACTATATACTAACTACTATTCCCAAGAGCGTGCTCAATGGCATGCCTGTCAAAACCAACAACGATTACTCCGTCAATATCAATTACCGGCACTCCCATCTGGCCTGATTTTTTGACCATTTCTTCCAGAGCTTTTTCGTCGTTTTCCACGTTGTATTCCTCAAAGGCGACGCTGTTTTTAGTAAAGTAGTCCTTGGCCATCTTGCAGTAAGGACAATGGGTGGTGGAATAAATTTTAATCATGTTTTTTGATTATTGGTTATTAGTTGTAAATAGTTTGTTGTAGGTTATTTTAGATATTTTTCCATCACCTTCTCATATTCGCTAAACTGAGTGACTCCCTGAATCATTTCTCCATTAATAAAGACGGTGGGGGTAGAAACTCCCTTGCTCATCAATTTTTCCGCTTCACTCATGTTTTTAGCAAATTGGTCCTTGTGTTTTTGAGAGTCATCCAGACAGGAAGTAAAAGCGGCGATATCCAAATTCAAACTCTTGGCCGTTTCCAAGAAAAATGCCTTGCTAAGATTTCCGTTGTTCTCTGCATTCTTCCCCGCATTGATTTCCAATTTCTCAACTCCAAAAATAGCGTCGTGCATCGGCCAAAACTTTCCCTGTTCTTTGGAACACTCCCCGGCTGCTCCCGCCAAAAAAGATTCGTTCGGCTCCAGATAACCGTCAAAACTGTCGATGAAGGTCAGGGTTTTAAAAACCATTTTCACTTTTCCGGTCTCAATATACCTTTCCCTCAGCTGAGGTTCGATTTGCTGAAAAAAAACATTACAGGCCGGGCACTGAAAATCACCAAATTCCACCAAAGTCACCGGAGCATTTGCTTCTCCCAGAATCGGGGCGGAAGATAAATCAATATTCAATTTTTGGTCTTCGGTTCCCGGTTGTTGGTCATCAATTGTTGATTGTCGGTTACCCAGAGAATAAATTAAAGCCACCGCTACAACAATGCCGGCGACAACAATACTAGCAGCAATTAAAAGAGTGTTTTTCTTGTTCATAATTAATTTTAGAGAAACCTTGTTTCACCCCAAAGCAATCTCTATACTTATAAAAGTTTCATTATTATAAGTTATGGTCAGAATAAAGCAAATTCTTCTTGTTGCCGGAGATATAATTTTGTTGTATGGCTGTCTGGGGCTGACGCTTCTGTTGCGCTACGGAAAAATCGACCAGTTTCTGGTTGACGCTCATCTCTGGCCGTTTTCCACCGCCTTTGTTTTCTGGCTGGCTATCTTTTACGCCGCCAGTCTTTATGACGTTAAATCCATCAAAAGAGACTATTTTCTGATAGAAACTTTAGCGGTGGCTGTTCTAGCCGGTCTGGTTTTTTCCATCATCCTTTTCTATCTGATTCCCTCCTTTGAAATATCCCCCAAGAGAAATCTGGTGATTTTTTCACTGCTTTTTTTCCTTCTCTCTCTGGCTTGGCGCTGGTTTTGGGGAAGAAGATTAACCGTTCCTCAAAGAAAAATTTTGATTATCGGCGACAGCCGGGAAAACAGTGAATTGACCGAGTTCCTTATCCGCCATCCCCAACTCGGCTACAAAATTAACTTCCACCTCAAGGATGTGGGACGAGCTGATGAAAAAATGATTGATGAGATTATTGAACAAAACCAAATCAATATTATTATTATCTCCCCCCAAAAAGAAAAAACGTCTAGAATTCTGGAAATTATTTCCAAAAAAATCCCTTTGGGAATTGAAATCCAGGACAGCATTAGTGCCTATGAAAATTTGCTCCTCAAGATCCCTCTGGAGGAAATGGAAGATCTTTGGATAGCCACCACGGTTTCCAAAGACAGAAATACCTATGAATCCGCCAAAAGACCGCTGGAATTCTTAATTGCTCTTGTTTTGCTGGCGGGTCTCTTTCCCATAATAATGCTCGTTGCCCTCTTGATTAGAATCAGTTCCCGAGGACCGGTTATTTACAGGCAGGTGCGGGTAGGAAAAAACGACGTTTTTTTTGTTCTCTATAAATTCCGCACGATGGTGGCTGACGCTGAAAAAGACGGTCCTCGATGGGCCGCCTCAAAAGACCCACGAGTGACTGCCGTGGGAAAATTTCTCCGGCTGACACACCTGGACGAGCTCCCCCAGCTGGTAAATATTGTCAAAGGAGAGATATCCTTCGTCGGACCGCGTCCTGAAAGGCCGGAGTTTGTCAAAGAATTGAAAGAAAAAATCCCCCATTACCAGCTACGACACGTGATAAAACCCGGGATCACCGGCTGGGCCCAAATTAACTACCGTTACGGCGCTTCTTTGGAAGACGCCCAAGAAAAACTCCGCTACGACCTTTTTTACATCAAGAACCGGTCCTTTGTCCTGGATTTTCTAATTATTCTCAAAACCATTAAAATGTTTGCTTTCCGACACAAATGACGTTACCGATTTACAGAACCGATAGGCGGTAATTTTCATATTATGATAGAAAGAATAAAACAACTCCTTTTTAAAAATACCACCCCCAAACAAACGGTCATCAAAAACACCTTCTGGCTGTTTTTTGGCAACATTATTTCCCGCCTGATAAGAGCCGCTATTTTAATCTATGCCGCCCGAGTTATCGGCGCCACCGAATTTGGAGCCTTCAACTACGCCTTGAGTATTGCCGCTTTCTTTACCATCTTTGCCGATTTTGGAATCAACGCCGTCATTACCAGAGAAGCCGCTTCCGACAAATCAAAACAAGAGAGGTATTTTTCCACTGCTTTAGTTCTAAAAATTTTATTGGGAATAATCATAGGAATAATCTTAGTTATTGTTTATCCGTTACTGGCCTCCTCTATCACTTCTTCCCAAGCCGATGCTAATCTGGTTGCCACCCTGGTTCCTCTTATGATACTGGTAGTGCTCTTTGACACTCTAAGAGACTTTGGCGCTTCTTTATCCCGCGCCTGGGAAAAAATGGAGATAGAGTCCTTTGTTCAAATCTTTACCAATCTAGTCATTGTTATTGCCGGCTTTATAGCTATCAGTCAGATACCTTCGGGAAGATCGCTGGCTCTGGGATACATCATCGGAACAGGAGTGGGAATGATAGCCGCTTTTATCCCTTTCCGCCACTACTTTAAAAACCCCTTCAAAGATTTCTCTTTTTCCTTTATTAAAGAAATATTCAAATCAAGCTGGGTCTTTGGGATGATGGGTTTGGTGGGAGCGATAATGCTTAATACCGACTCCATAATGATTGGCTGGCTCTCCGACATAAAAGATGTTGGTTATTACAGCGCTGGCCAGAGAATCACCCAGTTGATTTATATAATCCCCGGACTGGTCGCCACCGCTTTTTTCCCTTCACTGGCCAAAAGCTATCAAGATAAAGAGAAATTTTCTTATCTTTCCAAGCAAGAGATATATGCTTTGATTCTTTTGGCCGCTCCCCTTTCTTTGGGCGGAATAATTCTTTCAAAATCAATAATTTCGCTTCTTTACGGCTCAGAATATCTGCCGGGAGCTACCGCTTTCCTTTTAATGAATCTGACCTATCTTCCTTCTTTTGTTGCCACCGTTTTGGGAAATGCCGTTTTTGCCATAAGAAAAGAAAAAGTTCTATTAAAATACGTTATTTTGGCGACTCTGGGAAATATTTTCTTTAACCTCCTCTTCGTTCCCAAGTGGGGCATAGCCGGAGCCGCCCTGTCAACGGTCATCAATCAAATAATCGGTCTCATTTATCTTCATCTCTCCCTTGCCAAAGAAGCAGATGTTGTTCCCAAATTCAGCTGGAATAAAATTCTCTTACCCCTGCTGATTATGGGAGCGGTTGTTTATCTTCTTAATTCCATCCAAGTCAATATCATCATCACTCTCTTGATTGGAGGGTTGGTTTATTTCCTCTTACTGGCTTTGCTTAAAGAAGAATTCGTCTGGAAAATTATAAAATCGGCAAAAAAGCTAATAGCCGGAGAAAATGAAGGCGCTAATTATAACAACTAAAGGAGAATTCGGCGGAGCTCAGATTTTTGCCAAAAATCTGGCCTTCGGATTAAAAAAGAGGAGGCACGCCGTTATCGTTGCCGCTGGCAATGGCAACGGCGATTTTCTGGAAAGAGAACTCTCCAGAGAAAAAATAAATTTCAAAAGATTTTATAACCTGTCCAGAAGTTTTTCTCCCCTAAGAAACTTTTTCTTCGTATTGGAAGTCAGAAAATATCTATCCGACTATCAATTTGACGTTCTCCAGCTCAACGGCTCCAATACTCTTTTGGCCGCTTTGGCTGCCCGCCTTGTCAAAAACAGACCAAAAATAATTTTCACCCACCACGGACTTTCTTTCTTAGATCCCCATTCAAAAAACCATTTGGGTAAATTTTTTCTCCGGCTGGCATTTAAGTCATTACTCCCTTTTGTCGACCAAAACGTTTTTGTCAGTAAAAACAATCTGGATTACGCTCTAAAAAACAACCTGGTCAAAGAGGGAACGGTTGTAGAAAACGGAATTGAAAAAATAAATCTCTTAACCAAAAAAAAGGCTCAAAAGATCTTGGAATCAAAAATCGGTATTTCGTTAAAAAACAAATTTATCATAGGGTCGGTGGGGCGTTTGGCTTATCCTAAAAATTATGAGTTTCTTATAAAATCGGCTGGCAAAATAACGGCCACAAACCCGGAAGCAATGTTTATTGTAATAGGAGACGGCCCAGAAAAAGAAAAATATCAAAAAATGATTTTGGAAAAAGGGCTGGAAAAAAAATTCTTTTTGGCGGGAGAAATGGAAAGTGCTTCAAGGTTTATCGGGGCTTTCGACATATTCACGCTGATGTCTTTATATGAGGGATTGCCGATGACCTTATTGGAAGCTCTCCAAGCCGGCCTGCCGGTTTTAATATCGGAAAATTCCAACGGTGGTAAAATAGTGAAGGAAGAACAAATTTTTACCTTGGACAATGGCGGTTCTTTTTCCAGAAAAATATCCGAGCTTATGAGAAGTAGAGAATTAAGAGTGAAGTTGGGATTGGATAATAAAAAAATATCAAAAAGATTTTCCCTAAATAAAATGGCGGACCAATACTTAAAACTATTTTCTTATGAAACTTAGCGTTGTCATGTCGGTCTATAACGGAGAAAGGTTTTTAAGAGAAGCGCTGGAAAGCATCCTTAGTCAAACTTTCGCCGATTTTGAATTCATTATTATCAATGACGGGTCAAAAGACGGGTCATTGGGAATAATAAAAAAACACCCAGACCCCCGGATGAAAGTCATTTCCAGAGAAAACAGAGGATTAATTTATTCTTTAAATGAAGGGATTGGGTCGGCTCAAGGAGAGTATATCGCCCGGATGGATGCCGACGATATCTCTCTTCCCAATCGTCTGGAAGAGCAGGTTAGATTTTTGGACGATCATCCGGATGTCTGGCTCTGCGGCAGCTGGGCCGAGTTAATAGACGAAAAAGGAGAGAAGCAGGGAGAGTTAAAAACTCCGATCGGCGTCCGGAATGTAAAAAAATCCTTTTTCTGGCATAATCCATTTATCCACCCCAGTGTTATCTTTAGAAAGAAAGCGGTCAGAGAGCTGGGGGGTTATAATCCCAAGTTCAGGCACGTGGAGGACTACGAACTCTGGTCACGTCTGATGAAACGACATCCGGCCGACAACCTGCCTCTCTTTTTAATTCAATACCGCATTTTGCCCCAAAGCGTCACCCGCCAATTCAATTTCAGGATGCGCTGGGGGGGTTTAAAAGTCAGATTAAAATATCTTTTTTCTTAAATCATGGTTATTTGCTCCCCTCAATACGGTCTTTCCCCCAACTCCGACGCCGGAGGAGAAATTTACGACGAGCAGATATTAAAAGGCTTAGCCAACAGGGGGCACAAAATAGAAATTATCCTCCCTTACCAAAAACCTTACGCCACCGGCCAACATAATTGGTGCGTTCACCGTCTGCCTCTTCCTTTTATCCATTACTCCTATTTATTCAACCTGGCAATCATTCCCCGATTGCTTTCCATATACAAAAAGACGGGTTTTCGGGTCCTAAGGGTCCATTCCCCCTATTACGTCGGTCTGGGAGCTTTCCTTTTCAAGAAAATATTTGCTCCCCGAACAAAATTAGTCGCTACCTATTTTCACTTGGAAAAAAGGGTTGGATTTAACCTGATTGACTCCTGGCTTATCCGAAAATGGGACGGGATTATAACCGTTTCTCAATTTACCAAAGAGGCCATCGTCAAAAAATACGGACTGGATAAATCAAAAATAACGGTCATTTATCCGGGGACGGGAGACAATTTCCCGATAAATTACCGGGAAAAGACGGTTAAATCCGAAAAAGAAAACCCGCAAGCCGTTTTCTGCGGACTTTTAATCAAGAGAAAAAATATCGGCTTTCTTTTGAAGATCGCCCGAGAAATAAAAGACGAAAATTTTAAACTGTTTATTATCGGCCGGGGTCCGGAAAGAAAAAAACTGGAAAGACAGGCAAAAAAAATGGGATTGGAAGATAAAGTCACCTTTACCGGATATTTAAACGACCAAGAGAAAACAAAAATCATCAAATCTTCCGACGTTTTTCTTTTTCCTTCTTTAATGGAGGGTTTTGGGATGGCGCCGTTGGAAGCGATGTCCTTAGGAGTTCCCGCAATCGTCAGCAACCGGGGAGCACTTCCGGAAGCCGCCGGCAAAGGAGCGACTGTTTTAGATTTGGATGTTGATCTTTGGGCGAAAGAAGTCGTCAAAATTTGGAAAAATCCGGAATTAAAAACCAAATTATCCCAAAAAGCCAGAAAAAGAAGCGAAGAGTTTGGCTGGCGTAAGTCCGTGGATAAAACGGAAGAGTTTATTAAATTTTATGACCATTAACATTTTTCACCGGTTAAAAGAAGGGCCCTGGGGAGGAGGCCACCAATTTTTAAAGGCTCTTAAAAAAGAACTGGTTCGTTTGGGTTGTTATCAAGAGAATTCCGAGCTGGCTGATGTCGTTTTGTTAAACAGTTTTGAAGACACTTCTTCCCTTTTCCGCTTCAAAAGAAAATACTCTTCCAAGATATTCATCCATCGGGTAGATGGACCGATTTTTTTGGTGCGCGGTCGAGACAAAATACTGGACAAAAAGGTTTTTCGCATCAATCAGGCTGTTGCCGATGGAACCGTTTTCCAGTCAAAATGGTGCCTGGATAAGTCAAAAGATTTAGGAATGCCAAAAAATGAATTTGAGACCGTTATTTATAATGCCCCCGACCGCAATATTTTTAACCGGTCTGATAAAAAAACCCTGGACAGAAAAAGGAAGATAAAATTAGTTGCCGTCAGCTGGTCAGACAATTGGAAAAAGGGATTTGAATACTATCAATTTTTGGACGACAATCTGAATTTTAGCAGGTGGGAATTTGTTTTTGTCGGCCGCTCTCCCGTCAAATTCAAAAATATCAAAATAGTCAGCCCTCTTCCTCCGGAAAAACTAGCCGCTCTCTTAAAAGAGCAGGATATTTATGTCACCGCCAGCCAAAACGAACCTTGTTCCAATGCTTTGATAGAAGCTCTCGCCTGCGGCCTGCCTTCATTGGTTCTGGAGAGCGGCGGGCATCCGGAGTTGATTGGCAAAGGAGGAATACTTTTAAAAAATAAAGAGGAAATGGTCAAGGGTTTGGAGAAAATCGTCCAAAATTATAAAACTTACGCGGACAATTCGCCGATATTTTCCATCGAAAAAGTTGCCCAGGAATATCTTGATTTTGGCCTATCTATTGCCGCAGCGGTGAAAAGCGGAAATTACCTTCCCAAAAAACCATCCTGGTTGGAAAGCTTGAATTTATCAGTCATTAAAATAAAAGAATTATTCGGAAGAGTTCTCAAAAAAATATGACTCTCTCTATTTTTCTTTCGTTTAAAGAGAGTATGCGGATTATGAAAGAAACCGGCCAGGACCAGCGGTTTATTGAATATTATCTGGCTCCTTATTCCCAGGCCTTTGAAAAAATTTACATTTTCAGCTGGGCCAAAGAGAGCTATCAGTTTCCTTTTAAAAACGTTGAATTGGTCTCAAATTCAAGCGACGTCAATGTCTATCTCTATAATCTGCTTCTGCCCTTTTTTCATAAAAGAATAATCGAAAAATCGGACATTATCAGATTAATGCAGTTCACAGCCATTGTCCCGGCTCTTATTGCTAGAATGTTTTTCCGCTTAAAAATTGTCGCCACTTACGGATTTCCATACGGACATTTTCTGAAAACCCGCGGGAAGTATATTCAATCCATAATTTGGACTTTATTGGAAAAAATAACCCTTAAAAAAGCGGATAAATATATAGTCACATATAAAAATACATTTGATTATCTTTTAAAAAACAAGGTTGATAATAAAAAAATTAATCTGCTTCCCAATGGAGTAGATATTGGTGTATTTAAACCGATAAAAAATAAAAATAAAAAAACGAATCTGCTATTTGTGGGAAGATTCGAACCAGAAAAAAATATATTAAATTTAGGAAAGGCCTTATCGATCCTAAAAAATAAATTTGATTATTTTATTACCTTTATAGGAGGCGGAGCGCTCAAAAGAGGCCTTGTTAATGAGCTTGATAGATCGGGTATCAACTACAAAATAATTCCCTCCCTGCCTCACAATCAACTTGTGAAATACTACCAAAAATCTGATTTATTTCTCCTGCCGTCCTTGGCCGAGGGTTATCCCAAGGTTCTTATAGAAGCTATGGCTTGCGGATTGCCGCCCATTGTTGCCAGATATCCCGGATACGAACAGATAATCACCGACGGAGAGAATGGGCTCGTTTGCGACTTTAATCCAGAAAACATCTCCGAGAAAATAGATTTTCTAATAAAAAACGGAAGGTTGAGAAAAAAAATATCTCAAAACGCCAGGAAGTTCGTCCAGACCAACAACAATATAAAAAAAATATTGGACAAAGAAATCAAACTAATCCGATCAGTTTATGAGAGTTGTTAAACAAATTGCCGTCCGCGCTGTTAGATTTGTCAACTATCTTGGCTCCGGGCTGGCCATTCGCCTAGTTAAATGGACCGGAAAATCCCCCCAGGCGATTCATCCCAAACACCTTATTGACCAGAAACCGGAGTGGCTGAAATATTTTCATCAAAAAGATGAAGTTTTAGACATCGGCTGCGACAACGGTCAGAGAGATTTTAAACTTGCTCCTTTTGTCAGAAAAATAACCGCTCTTGATTACCAAAAGGAGCATGTAGACCAGGCTCAAGAATGGCAAAAGAAGCACGGCAGTCAAAATATAGATTTTCTGGTTCTGTCAGCGGAAAACAAATTACCCTTTTCAAACAATCAATTCGACAAAATACTTTTTTTAGACGTTTTGGAACACCTTAATAACCGCCAACAAATAATGAAAGAATGTTTTCGGACTTTGAAGCCCGGAGGATTAATGGTATTGGCGGTTCCCAACAGCCAAACATCCTGGAAAAAATTCCAAAAATCAGCGGGATTAAATTATTATTCCGACCCGAACCACAAAATAGAATACACCGAAGAAGAAATTATAAGGGAACATCAAAAATCGGGATTTAAAATAAAAGAAATAAAACCGATTGTCTATGATTTTCCTCTGGCGGGATTAATTGATTTGGTGGGAGGAATAAGTTTATCTTTATATAAAAAGCTTTGGCAGTGGAAATACAAAAGGGTCAATGAAAATCCCAGCGCCAGTATAGGATTCATGGTGGTTTCTGAAAAATAATATGTACAAGCAATACACATCAAAAGAGGCCGATAATCCCGATTTCTGGTCAAAACATTGGGCCAATCAAGACATCTTGGAGCAAATGAAGTCGGCCAAAAATTCGGAGCTTATCCACCTTTTCAAAAAATATCTCCCCAAAAAAGGAGTGATTTTGGAAGCCGGTTGCGGACAGGGAATTTTTGTCAATGCTTTAAAGGAATTGGGGTACCAAATAGAAGGAATTGATTTTGACAAAGAAACGGTCAAGCAAATCAACGGCAAATTTCCTAATCTAAAAATCACAGTAGGAGATATTTTCAACTTAAATTATCCGGAAAATAATTTTTCCGGATATATCTCTCTTGGGGCAATAGAACATTACGAGAACGACTGGGAAAAACCGATAGGCCAATCCAGAAGAATCCTTGAGGACGGGGGGATACTTTTCCTGTCTGTTCCTTATTTTAATTATGTAAAACGGCTGATAAATCCAATAAAGGACTTGTTTAAAAAGTCCGATGGAAAATTTTACCAGTACCTTTTCAAGTCAAAAGAAATAATCCAAGCTGTCAAATCGGAGAGATTCAAAATAATATCCGTTGATTTTTACGGAAAATCAAAAACTTTGATGGAATTGCCTTTATTAGGTAGAATGTTTAAGAGCCAATACCGAAAGATTAAATCAGCCATCAACGAAAAA
>MGIN01000026.1:1414-3489 GCA_001793775.1 Candidatus Wolfebacteria bacterium GWA1_42_9 | reverse complement strand
TGGTATATAGGCAGTGCTAGGCTTTCTTTGTCTTGACGGTTACCCTGCTGGTTAAACCAAAAAGAGACAATATAAAAACAAACGGTCTAATCAGGATCCATCTTAGCAATTTACTCCGGGATATAATCTTCAGCAAAAAACCTCCTTTCTCGCGATGCTTGTAGAAAGCCGAAGCGATAACATCCCTGTCAAAATTTTGAAAAATAATCCGGAAACCAGAAAATCCATCGCTCAGCATGTCCCTTATGTTGTTTTTGCTGAAGAAAAAAAGATGCGCCGGAAGATGCAATCCGTAGGAAAACTCTCTAAACGTCCCGAACTCCCATCCGTTAAAGTAGGGTATGGAAAAAACAAGCTGGCCGCCCGGTTTTAAAATTTTAAAAATCTTTTTAATGGCTTCTTGAGGATAATAAAGGTGTTCCAAGACCATATCCATAACCACCGCATCAAAATAATTTTCTTCAAGGTTAGCGTCAAAAAAAGAGCCGCTAAAAATATTGAGCCCTCTTTCTTTTCGGGCATATTCAGCCGCTTTCCGGTTAAATTCAATCCCCATAACTTCCCATCCTGCTTTTTTAAGGTACTCCAATTTCACCCCGTGAGAACAACCGATTTCTAGAAGCTTTCCCCCACTCACATATTTAGGAACGGACCTGGGTCTGTAAAAATACAGATAAAGAGGAGACAATAACAGTTTTAAAATGAAATTTTTTCGCCCCAAATTTCTATAATCAAAAAAGTTGGCAAGAATCAATCTGTCTATTTTCCTCTTAAGCCGCCCCATTTTAATATTACTGGGGATAAAGTATCCGACATTGTCAGGATAATATAATTCTATATATTTTTCTTTGGGACGAGGATTTTGAAAAACCAAGCCGCATCTTTGGCATCGGACAATGAAAAATTCGCCCGGAAGATTGTTTAGTCTGTCAGGGGCGCTGAGAAGTTGCGACAAATTTTGATTATCCCGACAAAAGGGGCATTTTATCCTTTCAAATTCAACTTTATCAAAGTCGTTTTTCTTCATATTTACTCCCTAGAAATTATATCTAAAGCCGTTCTAATCCATCTTTTTTTATCTTTTATCCAGCCGAAATAATTTGATAACTGGCGCAGACCGGGAATTTTAAGATTAGAGTATGCCTTGCCGAAAGAATTCGACCCTCTGCCAAAATGAGAGGCGAATATTCTGTTTTCTCCGTTTAAATAGTATTCAGCACAAGCACTTATTTTGGCAAAGGGGCCGTTTTTAAAATAGCGGGTGTTCTTCATTTCCAGAACTTCTCCCTGATAGCCGGACTTTAAAAACTTTTCTCTTACCTCCCAGCCAGTGTCTTTGGTCACACTTCCCGAATCATCTTGAGCGGGAAGAAAATTTATCTTCAGACGCCGAAAGGTCTCGGTCTCAAATAAAACTCCAAATATCAAAGGAAAGTCCTGCGGCTTGGGCGGCGGGGCTTGGGTGCCGATTATTTTCGTCTTGTCGGTTATCCTCTTGATAAGAATCTCGTCCCAGTTTCTTCTCAGAAAAACACAGTCGGCGTCGAGAATACAGCCGTAGGGTGCTTCTGTTCTGTCTAAGAGAAAATTTAAGGCCTGGGCATGTCCGAGAGAACCCTTCCTTTCCTGTCTCCTGAAAAATAAATCAACGTTATCATACTGACTGCAGATATCTTTCAGTTTTTTAATGTCTTTCTTCGACGAACCGCTGTCACAAACGAGAACTCGAAACCTGTTCTTTGTTAATTTAGATAAAGCCAAAAGATTAACGGCGATAAAATCAGACGAATTGAAATTAACAATACAGACGTCCAATAAACAATTTTTCATAATTTCTTTTTTTTAGAACACAAAACAATAATTTTATGACTAAAAAAATTATTTTTGAATATAGAGAAGAGACGTCCCCCGGAAGGCTTGATTAGAACACCGTCAAAATATCTTTTCATTAGCCTTGAGACTTTGGAGAAGTTGTAGAAAGAAACGTGGGTCGGATCATCAAATAATTGCGACCATTTGAAATTTATTAAAGCGCCGACAATGTCATAAATTCTCTTAATCGGGTAGTTTGGAGT
>MGIN01000026.1:0-1366 GCA_001793775.1 Candidatus Wolfebacteria bacterium GWA1_42_9 | reverse complement strand
CAGCCAAAAATAAGCGGCCGAACCGCAGCTTGAGCCATTCAGGGTGGATAAGGCACTCGTTTTCTGTTATAATTCTCGTGTTTTGGGGTGTCGCCAAGTGGTAAGGCAACGGCCTTTGGAGCCGTCATTCGTAGGTTCGAATCCTACCACCCCAGCCAATTTGTATTTTGCAAATTTTTTGATGAAGCCCCCTGCTCGCTCCGCTCCTCCTTCGCTAAAGCTACGGCGGACAGGTCGCCCTGCCCTGCCCCTGCCAGCAAACAAAGCGGCGGTTCGTTCCAATTTTTTCCACAAACAATTTTACTTCCTCGCCGCGGTAATTAAAATGATTAGGATTTTATTTCTCATTGTGGCTTATGTAACGATGAAGACGCAGTGAGGTAACAAAACGTTCAGAGATTTGGATGAAGATATAGAAGTTGAGATTCCTGTGGGTACTGTTGTATAATAAAATAAACATTATTCATTCGCTTTAATTGCGATGAAAGGAAACAAAAATGCCTGAAATAAACATTAATTATCTGGCGGTTATCGCCGGAGCGGTTTCCAACATGGTGATCGGCTTTCTGTGGTATGGCACCCTGTTTGGTAAACAGTGGATGGCGCTTTCTGGGATCAATCCACAGAATATAGACGCAGCCAGATATAAAGGTATGGGCAAAAACTATGCCCTGGCGTTTGTCGGCGCTCTGGTGATGTCCTATGCGCTAAGTCATGTGCTCGTTTTTGCCAAAAGTTACATGAATGAGCAAGGGGATTTTAAACAACGCTTATCACCCGGTGCCGCTTTTAGTGATGGGCGCTATCCTGGGACTTTGGGTTTAATAAATAATTAAAGCAAAATATGAAAAATATTTTTACTATATTGCTCCTAGCTGTTGTTCTGGCTCTGCCAGGTCTGGCTCTGGGCGAGGAAAACACGGCAACCTCCAGTCAGGTACTCCGTGATAAACAAAAGCTAGAACGCGAAAAATTGCTGGAAAAGCAGGCCGAGCTTCGCAAGAAAGAAGAAGAACGTCGGGCGGAAGCTAAACAAAAACAGGAAGAGATGCGAACAGAAATTCAAGCTAAGGCCTTGGATCGCAAAGGAGTGCTGGCGCAAGAGCTGGAAAAAAAACGCGAAGAAGTAAAACAGCAAATGGCAGCCAGGCGCGAAGAATTCAAAGACCGAATTGATGCAAAACGTGAAGAGGTCAAGGACCGCATTGAAGCGCATCGTGAAGAATTGAAAGAACGCCTCGCAGAGTTCAAAGATGAAAGAAAGAAGCGGATCACGGAGCGCGTTCAAAATAATTTTACCGCTTTAAATGAACGGATGGTTAACCATTTCACCAATGTTCTCGATAAGCTGGACAATGTTTTAGAG
>MGIN01000025.1:285-7382 GCA_001793775.1 Candidatus Wolfebacteria bacterium GWA1_42_9 | reverse complement strand
AAGGATCAAATATAAAAGTGTTGCGAGTAGAGAGCGGCGGTCTCAAGCCGTTGCAGCAAAATGGAGGACTTCCCATCTTAAAGGATAAAAAAGTAGGCGGCGCGGAAGTGTCAAAGGTTTTTAATCTTTGGGACCAGTATCTTCTCTCGCTCATGTATAAAGAAGCTCTTGAAAGCAAATTTGACGTTCTTCATATCCATCCCGTTGATAGAGCGCTGCCGCTGGCGTATGTAGCGCGAAAAGTTCCTACGGTATATACGTTGCACGACCCCATTTATCCTTGGCGCGCAGAAATGTTTCAGATGTTCGCAAGTCCCAACCAGTATTATATTTCCATAAGTGATGCGCAGCGAGTCCCAGCCCCCGATTTCAACTATCTTGCAACCATTTACAATGGCATTGATCTTGCTGACGTTCCGTTTTCCGAAAAGCACGGTGACTACCTTTTGTTTGTTGGAAGAATTACCCCTGAAAAAGGCGTTGCCGAAGCAGTCGAGGTGGCTCGAAAAACTGGAGAAAAACTTTTTATTCTCGGTCCAGAGACAACTGGATCATACTGGGAAGAAAAAATTAAGCCGTACCTTGGCGATCAGATTCGCCATATTGGCGTAGTATCCCGCAAAGAACTGTATGAATATTACAAAAACGCCAAGGCAACCCTTGTGCCAATTCAATGGGAAGAGCCTTTTGGTCTAGTAATGGTTGAATCAATGGCAACGGGCACGCCAGTAGTTGCTTTCCGCAGAGGATCAGTGCCGGAAGTAATAGATCACGGCAAAACTGGCTATGTCGTTGACTCTGTGAGTGAGATGGCTGACGCGCTGAAGAAAATTGATCGTATTGATCGTCGGGAATGTCGAAGACGGGTTGAGGCAAATTTTACGACGGAACTCATGGTTAATCGTTATGAAAAAGAATTTTTAAGACTCTTTGCTCACTTTCGGGATAAAGAAAAAACCAAGTAAAATCAACGTAATGGGGGCAGTGCGACCCACGTGGTTCAAATCCCGTCCGGTCCGCCAATAAATAACAAAAAATCCCACTCAATCAGGTGGGATTTTTATTTTGATGTTGCGGGAGGGGGATTTGCACCCCCGATCTCCTGGTTATGCTTACTACTACAACTTTCGTTGCCCTGCTGATAAAAACAGTTTGTAGTCTGGACTATCCCTTCACCGTAAATCATTATTTAATGACGGTGCTTACCATCTAGTCTCTACACTTTCTCTGATACAAAACATCAGAGCTTAGCTCGGGATTACCTAGTTTTTTCAACGTGGGCTTCCCCGAATTTGGCAAGTAATCTTCTTTATCGTTTCCAATAAAGACGCCCGTAAAATTGAGCCAGGCGAGATACTACTTCTCCATCCCGCGATATTTGCTTTTCAAAGAGCAGGATTATTCTACATCTCCAAGGGTTTATGTCAACTTAACACCGTTAACCAGTCCTGCGGTGTTCTTGAGCTAGCTCCTCAATTCCTCCTCAAAATACCTCCCCAATCCCAATATATTTCTCTCTTCAAAATGCCGGCCGATTATCTGGAAATTAACCGGTAGGTTTTCCTTATTGAAAGTTTTCGGATCGGCCGCCGGCAAAGAAAGAGCACAAAGTCCCGCCAAATTAGCCGGAATAGTAAAGATGTCGGCCAGATACATGGAAAGCGGATCGTCCGACTTGGAGCCGATAGCAAAGGCCTTGGTGGGAGAAACAGGGGCTAAAATAACATCCACTCCCCTGTCTCCTTTTTCAAAAACTTTTTCAAAGTCTTCCAAAATCAATCTCCTTACTTTCTGGGCTTTGGCATAATAAGCGTCGTAATACCCCGAAGACAGAACAAATGTTCCCAGAAGAATTCTTCTGGTCGGCTCATCGCCAATGCCCTTACTCCTCTGTTTCAGATAATAATCCCAGAGAGAAGTTTTCTCTTTATCAATGCCGGCCACCGGAGAGTAGCGGATACCGTCGTAACGAGCTAGATTAGCGCTGGCTTCCGCCGGCAAAATTATATAATAACAGGAAACGGCATATTTAGTGTGGGGCAGAGAAATTTCTTTAATCTCAAATCCGTCTTTTTTGAACTTATCGATTGCTCCCAAAACCGCTTTCTTCACCTCCGGCTCAATGCCCTCAATAAAATATTCTTTGGGAACACCGATTTTAAGTTTTTTAGCTTCTTCAGGTCGATATTCGTCTACCGCTATCCAATCAACGTCCGCCGAAGTGGCATCGAACTTATCCTGGCCGGCAATGGTCCTGAAAATCAGAGCCGCGTCGGCTACGGTCTTGGCAAAGGGACCCACCTGATCCAAGCTGGAAGCCAGAGCAATCACGCCATATCGGGAAACGGCGCCGTAAGTTGGCTTGAGGCCCACCACTCCGCAAAACCCGGCCGGCTGTCTGATCGATCCTCCCGTATCCGACCCCAAAGCCCCTAAAGCCATATTGGCCGCCACCGCCACTGCCGACCCTCCCGAAGAACCTCCCGGAACCCTCGATAGATCATAAGGATTTCTCGTCTGCTTAAAAGCCGAATACTCGGTAGAAGCACCCATAGCGAACTCGTCCAGGTTGGTTTTTCCCAAAAAAACAACATCCGCTCCTTTCAGTTTTCTGATAACTGTCGCATCGTAAGAAGCAACGTAATCTTCCAAAATTTTGGAAGCGGCTGTAGTTCCAAATCCGGAGATTAAAACATTGTCTTTAATGGCCATTGGTACGCCAAAAAGGGGCGACAGCTCTTCAGGATTAGTTTGAGATAATTTTTTATCCAGCTCTTTGGCTTTTTCTTTGCCGTCCCCTTCCAAAACCGCCAGAAACGCTCCTAATTTGTCATCTTCTTTTTTTAGAAAATCAAAAAAAACTCCGATGGCCTCGGCCACAGAAAATTTTTTCCCCACAAGTCCCTGGCGGTAATCTTTGATTGTAAAATTCCTTGTAAACATTTTAATGGCGATCAAAACACTGGAGGAGTCTTGAGAAACTTATTTTCTTTTCTGGGAAATTGTTCAGTTGATTTTTCTCTCTGATTTTTTCTTTCCTCGTCGGACAGATTCTTTTCCCCATCTTTTCTGAAAATGTTGGTTAAAAAAGTTCCTCCCGCCAACGGCTCAACGCCATCGGTGCTTACTTCCCGGAGTTCATTGAAGTAATCCAAAATCTTCCCCAAATCACTAAGGAGTTTTTTTCGCCGCGCCGGACTTTTTTCTTCCTCAATTTTTGCCAGAGCAAAAAGATGTTTTAAGAGATGCTCGTCAATTTTAGCCATTGAAATAATACTATCACAGAAAAACGGCTCATTCCAAGAAAAGCCGCGGAGTCATTTGACACAATTTGGCTTTATAACAGATAATGCCAGAGAAAGGAGGGGGCGACAATGAAAAGAGCTGCCTTGGCAATGATCATTCTGGCACTGGCAATGATCGGATGTGGGTGTTCCAAACCGCCGTCGGTCATCGTCAGCTCAAGCGGAGGGAAGTGTGTTGTTGACCTTTCCTCTGTCATAACCGTCGACGGTCACTCTTTCGTTCCCCTCTACCTCAAAGGGGAACCGAGCCAGCACATCATGGAAATACTGCTCGTCCTCAAGGAGTTTAAGGACAAGCACCCGGGGTGGGAAGTTGTTAACTGGAAGATACAAGAGAAGACTGCTTCCACCAACAACAGCGGGCCGATGATCATCGGTCTCTGGGTTGACCACCACCCCAAAAAGTGATTTGTAGTACACTTTGCGCACTCCGACCGTCCCGCCTAGCGGGACGGTTGACATTTAGAGAGACATCAAAATCTTTCTAGAGAAGATTTGATAATCAAAGTAATTAAATCCCCAAAAGACATCCCGGCCGCTTGAGCCGCTTTAGGAACCAGAGAATTCTGGGTTAGCCCAGGAAGAGTATTGACCTCCAAAATATAAATTTTTTTGCCCAAAACCATAAAATCAGAACGTGAATAAACTGAGCATTCTAACGATTTATGGGCTTGTATGGCAGATCGCTGAAGTCTTCCAGCCAAAGAACGACTGATGGGGGCAGGGACAATCTCGTCAGAATGGCCGGGTAAATATTTTGCCTGATAATCAAAAAATTTATGTCTCTTTTTAGGAACAATCTCAATCACCGGCAAGGAAATAATTTTCCCTTTCTTTTCAATCACCCCTACCGTTAACTCTCTTCCTCTAATATATCTTTCCAAAATAACATCATCTCCCGATTTCCATATCTTTTCAAAAGTCTTTTTGAGCTGCTTTCGGGAATAAATCAATTCCACTCCGACCGAAGAACCTCCCCGGCGAGGCTTAGCTACCAAAGGAAATTTTACTTTTTCAGGAAATTCTTTCTGTTTAAAAAGACGCGAGGAGGGAACAACTAACCCAGATTTATTAAAGAATAACTTACTGAGCCATTTATCCATTCCGATAAAAGAAGAAGCGGTATCCGATCCGGTATAAGGGATGCGGATTAAATCAAGAATTGACTGCAAAACACCGTCTTCTCCGAATTGTCCGTGAAGAGCGTTAAAAACAACGTCAAATCTTCTTAATCCGGAAGGAAAAGGAAGTGTTTGAGAGCCAATCCTTAAACTAAAATCTTTTTGGAGAATGACTAACGTCGGTAAGAATTTCTTTCTATCAATAAATTTAAAAACATTTCTCCCCGAATTGAGAGAAACCTCATATTCCGAAGATGGTCCCCCGCATAAAACGGCTACTATTAATTTTCTTCCCATAAAAATCCGGTAGAACGAATCACTTCTTATACCTTCTTTCGTTTGTTTTATATCCAGTATCAGAAGACCAGATAAGGTAGATCTTTTTCTTAAAACCGCCCTTTTTCAAAAAATTTTCTTTCTGAGCCATTCTGATTTGACTATCTTTTATTTTTTCAATTCTCTTCATTTCATCTATAACATCGATGACATCGGCGAGTTCGAAAATAAGCTCTTTTTTATTCTTTGCGCTTAAAAGTCCGTCAGCTTCTTCCCCAACTTTTTTAATAAGCTCTCTGCAAAAACTTTTTTGACCAAGAGTTCTTACTTTATAATCACCACCACTTCTTCTTATTCTTTCAGGAATCTTATCTCTTATTAGTTTGTTATAATAAATCTTTTTCATACTTTCAACTGACTTTGCCAGATCTCCAAAAGCCGGTTGTATTTTGCCATTCTTTCCGGCTTGGCCGGAGCGCCGGCTTTAATTCCCCAAGCGCCGATGCCTACTGCCAAGTCGGCAATAAAATCATCCAGCGTTTCCCCGCTGCGGTGGCTGACAATCGTTTTCCAATTATTTTCGTAAGCCAGAGCGGCCACTTCCAATGTTTCGCTGACCGTTCCGATTTGAGTCAGTTTAATCAAAATTGTATTGCCTGATTTGGTTTCAATAGATTTTTTCAATCTCTCTTTATTGGTAACTGTTAAGTCGTCAGTTATCACTAAGACAGCCCCGCCCATTTCTTTTTCTAAATGAGCAAAATCATCAAAAGAATCTTCGCTGAAAGGATCTTCCAGAGAAATTATATTGTACCTGTTAATAATACTTTTGTAGTAATCAAATATCTGCTCGGAAGAATATCCGCTGCCGCCAACTTGATATTTGTTTTCTTTAAAAAATTGAGTGGCGGCGGTATCTAGTCCGATTCTTAAAGGATATTTATTTTTCTCGATTAATTCATACATAACCTCCAGTGCTTCTTCGTTTGACGAAAAAGGGCAGGAGAACCCGGCCTCATCTCCCAACAAAACCTTATCTTTTCCGAATTTATCTTCCAAAATCCGCTGAAGTTTCTTGTAAAATTCCTCTCCCAAACTCAAACCAATGGCAAAATCTTCCGACTGGGGAATAATCTGAAACTCCTGAAAATCCAAACTGCTTTTGGCATGAGCGCCGCCGTTTATTACGTTGAAGATAGGATGGGGAAAAGACTGAGTTGAAAGTTGAAAGTTGAAAGTTGAAAGTAAACTGCGAAGATAGTCGTGCAATTCTAAATTATTGTGGCGAGCGAATAACCGAGCAAAACACATGGAAAGAACCAAAATCAGATTACCCCCCAGATTTTTCTTGGTAGGCGTCCCGTCCAGAGAGATTAAGAAATAATCAAATTCTTTCTGGTCTTTGAAATCCTTTTCCAAAATTGACTTTTTTATCTGGCCAAATTTTTCCATCGCCAGCTCCGGCTCCAAAACAGCCGCTTCATAACTTCCCTTACTTTTCCCCGCCGGCACCGAGGAGACCACTGAACTACTCCGACTCAACACGGAACTACTCTGACTATTTTCCGCGTTAGTCCGCGTCAAGTCCGCGTCAGTCGGCGTCTCTGGAAAAAACTCCGCCTCCAGTGTCGGATTTCCCCGAGAATCCAAAATGATTTTTAGCTGTATATCTTTTATTTTCACTTTTTAGATAGAGCTAAAATTGTCTTAATAACCGCATCGGGGCTCAAAGATATGGAGGTTATCCCCTCTTTTGCCAAGAACTTGGCAAATTCAGGAAAGGTGGAAGGGGCATCGCCGCAGATGCCGATATACTTTTTCCGGGCACGACATCTTCTTATCACCTGGGAAATCAAACTCTTCACCGCTTCATTATTTTCGTTGGCGATATTCCTGATTCTCTCGTTGCCGTCCCTGTCCAGTGCCAGAGTCATTTGAGTCAGGTCGTTGGAGCCGATGCTCATTCCGTCAAAAATATCCAAAAACTGGTCGGCCAAAACAACGTTGGCGGGAACTTCGCACATGACATACACTTTCAACTTTTCACTTTTGACTTTCGACTCGCGTTTGAGCCCATATTTATTCAATAAGGCGAGAACGCGCTTTCCTTCGTCAACAGTCCGGCAAACCGGAATCATTACCGAAACATTAGTCAGTCCCATCTGTTCCCGGACTTTTCTGATGGCTTTTACCTCCAAAGCAAAGGCCTTTTCAAAAGAGGGATGATAGTAGCGGGATGCTCCTCTCCAGCCAATCATTGGATTTTCCTCGTGGGGCTCATAAAGTTCTCCCCCGACAAGCTGGCGGTATTCATTGGTTTTGAAATCGGAAAATCTGACAATCACCTCTCTGGGATAAAACGCCGCCCCGATTTTGGCGATTCCGTAAGCCAGTT
>MGIN01000025.1:0-244 GCA_001793775.1 Candidatus Wolfebacteria bacterium GWA1_42_9 | reverse complement strand
TTCCTTTCTATCTCTCTTACTATTTTTGTTTTAACTTTTGACTTCCTGCTTTCGACTCTCAACTTAGCGTAGTCTACTAACGCCATAGGATGTATGCCAATACCTGAAGCCAAAATAAATTCTTCGCGGGCCAACCCCACTCCTCCTACCGGCAGGAAAGAACTTTCAAAAGCCGTTTCGGGAGTGCCGACATTGACTGCTACTTTCGTCTTAATCTTGGGAAGTTTTCTTATGTTTTGTTCCG
>MGIN01000024.1:8733-10052 GCA_001793775.1 Candidatus Wolfebacteria bacterium GWA1_42_9 | reverse complement strand
TTTTTTCCATCGGCTCTCCATACAAAAAAAGGATTGCTTCCAGAGCCGCCACATTTTCATTCTGTTTATTTCTTTCCATGTTTTTACTTTATACTTTCTACTTTCTACTTATTCTCTCTATCTCAATTTCTTCAAAGACACTCACCTGTTTAACCTTCAACACCCGATCACAAAGTAAATGAAGTAAAGCTAAAAACATCACTATAACCTCTCCTTTGGATTTTTTTCCGACGGCCTGGGAAAAACGGGAGATGCCGTTAGAAATCTTATCAAAAAGTTCTTTTATCTTTTCCTCCAGAGTAAAGAGTTGTCTTTCTATTTTTTCCGTTTCCAAAAAGAAAGAACCGAGAGAATCCAAAATGGATTTGAGCGCCGAATGCAGTTTGCCGGTAGAAGCGTTCTGAGACGGATAAAATACCGGACTAACCGAAGAAAGCATCTCTCGGGAAAAGGACTGTCCTCCCTCACTCCAAAATTGCTTCATTCTAAAAAACATCGGCCTGACTTTCTGATAAAGTTCCAGCCGCCTCTCCAAATCCTGGATGCTTTCTTCCTCTTCTTCCGATAGCTCAACATCCGGTAAAATTGCTTTGGACTTGATTAAAATCAACTGGGAGGCCACTACCAAAAAGTCAGCCAGCACCCGCGGACTAACACCAACCAGACGCGGACTGACACCGACCGAACGCTGACTTACACTGAAATCTTCCGCCCCTGTCTGTGTTTTGTCCGTTTTTGTCAGCGAATGAATATACTTTAAAAAATCAGCCGTCACTTCCGCTAAGCTGATTCGGGTGATATCCAGCTTTTTGGCCTCAATCAGCTCCAAAAGCTTTTCCATCGGCCCCGCAAAATCAAGAACTTTCACCTGGTACATGTAGTATAACCAATAACTTATAACTCTTAACTAATGACAATTATACCCCCAAAAAAGCCGAATTCCAAGGATTTTGAAGCTTCACTGCACACTTTTTCCATTTACTTATTCCTGCCTGCCGGCAGGCAGGCGTACGAATTGGCCGATGGAGAGAAACATCAAAACAAAGATGGCTTTAATTTTTGATATTTTTCCCCTATAATCCCCTATATACCAAATTATCCAGCTCTCGCAACGAGGGCTGGATGCTTGGTTTTATAACTAATCGCTTCGCTCTTAGATAAAAACGGCATGTTAGCCATCTACCGTAAATACCGCCCCAAAACTCTCTCGGAAATATTCGGACAGGAAGAGACGGTCAAAATTCTTCAAACCGCCTCCGCCGAAGGCAAGATTTCTCACGCCTATCTTTTCTACGGCTCCCGGGGAACGGGAAAAACTA
>MGIN01000024.1:1213-8723 GCA_001793775.1 Candidatus Wolfebacteria bacterium GWA1_42_9 | reverse complement strand
AATCTTCACAAAAATCGTCAACTGCCAGAAAAGGCAGGAAGATTCCGATTTTTTCAAAAAAGGAGAGCCCTGTAACCAGTGCGGTGCCTGCCGCCAGATTGACGAAGGCCGGGCTTTGGATATCGTAGAGATTGATGCCGCCTCCAATCGCGGTATAGACGAAATCAGGGACCTCAAAGAAAACATCAAGACTCTCCCCGCTTACTACAAATACAAGGTTTTTATCGTGGACGAGGTTCATATGCTAACTCCTCCGGCCTTCAACGCTCTTTTGAAAACATTGGAAGAGCCGCCGGCTCACGTTATTTTCATTTTGGCCACCACCGAATACGAAAAACTGCCGGCGACTATCGTTTCCCGCACCCAGAGGTTTCATTTCCGCAAACTGACTCTTCGGGAAATTGTCAAAAAACTCTCCTTCATCTGCCAAAAAGAAGAAATCAAATCCGAGCCGGAGGCGCTGGAGATGATTGCTTATCTGGCTGAAGGCAGTTTGCGTGACGCCGAATCTTTGTTAGATCAGATAATTTCCCTGAAAGGCAAAACAGTAACGGTGGAATATGTGGAGATGATTTTGGGGAAAGTCGGTTTTGCCAAGACGATAAAAATGGCCGACTTGCTTGTCAAAAAAGACCTCAAAGGCGCCTTGGAATTTCTTTACGAAATAAACAATCAGGGACATAATCTTTTTCAATTCAACAAAGACCTGACCGAATATTTGAGGCGGACTCTTTCCCTGCATCTCAATCCCCAGCTGGAAAAGTGGTTTGAAAAAGAAATTGCCCAGAGTCAGATAAAAGAAATCCAGAAACACGCGGTAAAAATCGAACCCGAGTACCTGATTAAATTGATTCAATCCCTGATTGAGGCCTACGCCCAGATGAGATACAATCCGTTTCCAATGGTGCCGTTTGAGATAGCGATAATAGAGAACTTAAAAGGTAGTTAGTATTTGGTAGATAGTATATAGGAGATAAAAAATAAGCATTGAAAAGGGCTTATTTTTTATCTATACTTTGAGAAATTGCGGGGTCGTCTAACGGCAGGACAGCGGCCTTTGAAGCCGTTTATGAAGGTCCGATTCCTTCCCCCGCAGCTGATAGAATTTGTTCGCGCAAAGCGAGATAACAAATTCATCATCCCGAGCGAGCAAAGCGACGAGGGAATGCAATAAAGTAGCGCAAGAATCCCTGCCTTGCCCGTCCGAAGTTTTAACGAAGGAGGGTCCCCAGCACGAGTCAGCACAGTATGGTTCGACAGGCTCACCACAGGTCGAGGGAGATGTGAGAGCGTTATTTTGAGCCATTTCTTTATTGCGGGCTCTGAACGTCCAAAACTTGCACCTGTCTTGAAGATTAAAAAGAATTCACAAAGTTAGTGTAAAAGTTTTAAAGGTATCTATGAAGACCCTAATTCTGACTTCGAAGGATAAAGTTATTGGTTATTATTCTACACTTGAATCGCGCGCAGTTTATTTCTTTTTGAAAGGAGTGAAGCATTTTGGATATTATCCAGAAAATCAAGAAAATACTCCTATTTTAGAAGCGCAGAGATTGATGATAGAAAGGATTTTTGCAAAATTGAATCTAAAAAGCGGTTCACTTCTATTAGATGCCGGATGTGGAGAAGGCGAAACTGCAATATATTTGGCAAGAAAATATCAAATTAGAGCAAGAGGTATTGATATACTGGATTTTAATATTGAAAAAGCCAATAGAAAGCGAACAAGTCTAGGTTTAAAAGACAGGGTTGATTTTCAGATTATGGATTATACGAATACGAATTTTTCTAATGAAACATTCGATGCGATACTTGCGTTGGAAACCGTAGTCCATGCCGTTGATTACGAAAGTGTTTTGAAAGAATTCTACAGAATATTAAAACCAGGAGGAAAATTATGTATGTTAGAATATAGTATGTCCTCTTTAGATAATTTTCCTTCAGACCTTAAAAATGTCGCAGAAATGATTATTAGAGAATCTGGAATGCATAGCCTACCTTATTTTTTACATGGAAAATTTCCGGAAATACTAAAGAATGCCGGCTTTTCCAGTGTAACAGTTGAAAATGTTACGCAGAGAGTAGTTCCAATGTTTAAAAAATATTATGCTTTATTACAGTTCCCTTACAAGATAATAAAATTGTTTAAACTTCAAAAAAGATTTATTAATATTACTTCAGGCGTAGAAGCTTATCAAAATTTTATCCCGAAAGATCTTTGGCGGGAAAATATAATTGCGGCAATAAAAATTTGAACAATTATTTTTTTGAATTCTTGACCCATCCGGGATTCGAACCGAAGTGCTATAATAAAAAGTGAGATTTTATCAGTATTTTTTGAGTGCTAGTCCTAGTCCTAAATACAGCCCCTCTCTGGAAATCGAACCAGTAATACCTGACCGACATAAAAGATATGCATTATGAAGACAGGGTCTATGGGAAAGTAGAAATTACAGAGCCGGTAATTTTGGAATTAATCAACTGCCCGACATTTCAAAGACTTAAGGAAATAGACCAAATTGGTTATTTTGAACCTTACTTCCCCGGTACGGCACATAGTCGTTTTGAACACTCTATGGGCGTATTTTTATTACTCGATAAATACAAAGCCCCAATTGAGGAAAGAATCGCCGGGTTAATACACGATGTTTCCCATTCCGCCTTTTCCCATTGCATCGATTATGTTTTATATATCGGATCTGAGAAAGAACACAACCATCAAGACAATGTTTTTGATGAATTTGTAAGAGAATCACAAATACCGGAAATTCTTAAAAAGTACAATCTTGATATCAATTATATTTTAGACGACAATAATTTTCCCTTAAAAGAAAAAGACCTTCCCGATTTATGCGCTGATAGGATTGATTATTCGTTTAAAACAGCGGTTATTTTTAAAGAATTAGAACAAAAAGATGCTCAAGAAATATTGGATAATCTGACAGTCAAGGATAATAATTGGGTATTTGAAAATCTTGAATTCGCCAAAAAATATGCTGAATTATTTTTAAAACTTAATGCAAAATATTATGCCAGTATCCAATCAGCGGTTATGTTCAGGACTGTCGGAGATTATCTCCGTTATGCGCTTCAGAAAAATTATATAGAACAAGATGATTTGTACAGTACAGACAAGAAAGTACTTTCAAAGATCGCTAAGTTTCATAAGCTAGACAGCCACCTGAAGATTTTATTTGATAGAATGAACAATAAAATTGGTTTCAAAAATGACCCCGACAAATATGATGTGCAGGTGTATTGCAAATCAAGAGTTGTCGATCCTTTGTACAAGACCGGGAATGAAATGAAAAGAATTTCTGAAATTGATAAAGATTGGAAAACAGTCTTAGATAAAGAGATGACGGCGAAAAGCTATTTTATTAAATTTGACAGATGATGTAATGACAGTTTAAGACCCCTCCAGAATTCGAACCGAAGTGCTGTAATAAAAAGTGAGATTTTTCCATACTAATCTTAAATTAGTTAGAGTAGAAGTTTGTAAAATTGAAATAAAATTGAAAGTCAATAATTTAGAAGACACTCAAATTCATCAACTTCATCATAGTAGATAGATATAATATATGTCTTGGATACTTTTTACTCTCGGAGCCACCGCTCTAAACGCCGTTTCCAATTTTATTGATAAGTTTCTTATAGAGAAACGAGTTAGGGACTATATAACACTTACCATCTTGGGTGGAATGGTGGCCTTCATCTTTGGAATAGTTGTATTGTTTTTCAGAAACTTTCCAATCTACGGCACAAACCAGATGATACTTATTTTACTGGCCGGCATATCAATGGAAATGGGTCTTATCCCCTATTACAAAGCCATTTCTCTGGATGACATCTCAAGAGTAGTGCCGGTTTTTCAAATTGCGCCTGTATTTGTTCTTATATTGTCTTATGTTTTTCTTGGAGAAAGGCTAACCTTGCCGCAGTTTATTGGTTTCTGGATGATAATAACAGGCGCTTATATTCTTTCCCTAAAGAAACTCGGGAAGGACATTTTCAATCTACGAAAGTCAGTAATTTGGATAATTTTAGCGAGTATATTGTGGGCCATACCTTCAGTTATATTTAGATTTGTAACCATTGAAATTAATTTTTGGGATGCTTTAGGGTACGAGTTTATCGGAGCCGCTATAGGAATGCTGTTACTGTTTTTAATCCCAGCAATAAGAAACAGATTTTTAAATGAAATTGTGCGAGTAGAAAAATCCGCCTATGGCGCCATAGCTTCCAATGAATTTATATATCTTATAGCGCGTATGCTTGGTTTTTATGCGATCGTCATAGCTCCAGCTGTTTCCCTGGTATCGGTCTTGGGAGGATTTCATCCTCTTATAGTTTTAATCTATGGCATTATTCTTTCTGTCTGGTTCCCCAATATAATCAAAGAAGACATACAGAAAGCGACCATCTTTATAAAAATTCTGGCTATTGTTGTTATCTTTGTCGGAGTTTGGTTTATTAACGTCTGATTTCCTCTATCCTGCTTATAGCTAAGTTCATATTCCTAATTCCTTGGCCTACGGGATAGTAAGTGGGATAAACAAAGAACTTTTTATCATTAATCCTTAACAATTCTCCACTACTCTTTTTATCATAATTACCTACTTTTACAGGTTTGCCTAATAAAATAGAGCTTACTTGATTTCCAAAAGTTATAATCTTTTTGGGATTAATTAATAAAATTTCCCTGAGCATAACATCTCTATAATCTCTAAAGATTTTTCCGTGAAGCGGTCTGGCGTCTGGCTGGGTACACTTAGCTAAGTTAGTGACATAAACTTTATTTTTTTGAATTTCCAAGTATATTCTTTTCGAAAAAACAGGGGTCCATTCTGCTGGTTTTAATAATTGTGTTTTCCTAAAATTCTCTTCAGAAATAACGCCCAGTTTATAGAACAATTTCCAGACATTTTTTGTCCCAAGCCAAGGAGCGCGGAGACCTTTCCAAGAAGAATGAGCCGACACGTTTTTGGCGGTCGGATTCATAAAGATAAACATAACTTTCGGGTTTTTAACGCACCCGGCTCCGTGTATCGGCTCAAGACTGTCTCCGCCATACCTTTTGTGTAATCTATTTATATCTTCCTTTACCTCTTCTAATTGCATGAATTTCATTATATTCTAAATAACATGATTTGGAAAAAACCTCATATCTCAAAAATCTACGAAGCCTTGACCGCCATCGGTGACAGGAGGATTGAGATTGATGAAAATGACCCAAATAAAGCCAAATGTTTCAGTTCTTCCAAGGGCAAGTTTTATGATGTAATTTACGACCCAGGAAGTAATCTTATCAATTCCAATGACAACTCGGCCTACCATACAGAGACCTTAAGTTATCCGATGATTGCCTTTCTGATGACAAAAGGGTTTGTTTCTTACAGTAAATCCCTGCTTGAGCCGCTCAAAGGAATTTACTGGAAAGAGATAAACCAAAAGAATAAAAATGATTATTCAAAGGCAATTGAGTACGTCCTTGATGATTTAAATAAAAAAGGAATTGACACCAATTTTATAGAAAAAGAGGTTGAAAAAATATATAGCGAAGTTTCTAAATTAAAAATCGGCCGCTTGGGAAATAAAATTACCCCTCCGGAAGGCTGGTAGAAAAAATAAGATTAACTGGTGTATAATACATATATGGACCAATTAGATCCAAAGACTATTGAGATTTTAGAGGAAAAGATAAATAAACTCCAACACTCAATAGACAGGATAAATAAAATTTTTCTTTGGACATTAATAATAGCCGTTGTTTTGTTTGTTCTGCCTTTTATCGGACTCTTGTTTGTAATACCTCAATTTTTATCAAGCTACAGTGGTTTGCTGCAATTCTAGTTATATAATATGAAAATCATAAAAAATGCTTTGGTAAGTGCGGTACTGGCGGTTTTGTATATAGCCATAATTGCAACGGTATTAACTTACGGAGAGCAATTATTTGGAAAGATAAACAATGTTTTGTCGGGAATGGTGTTTTTGTTGATGTTTGTTTTCTCGGCCGCTTTGATGGGAATAATAGTTTTAGGAAAACCGATTATGTGGTATCTGGACGGACTTAAGAAAGAAGCGCTGAAACTTGTTTTCTACATATTAGGATTTCTGTTTGTTTTTTTAGTAATGGTTTTTGTTATTTTGATTTTTGTCTTCTAAACAATCCCTGTTTCTATAAAAATTAGTCTGATTACGGTCGGACTCATTTTTTTATGTCTTTATATATTGTTATTCTCCTTTTCTATCTCTCCTCTTCCCTTTTTCAAAAGTTGTTGTATAATACTTTCCAGAACACCACAAGCACTCCATGCGATAAAAGAGCCAAAAAGCTCTTATTATAAACCTATATCAAATGGAGAATATATGAAAAAAATAGTTTTGGCCTTGTTTTTTCTGGGTCTGGGGTTGGTTTTGGGAACGCAACTGGTCAGCGCTCAAGAGGTTTCTTTGGAAACAGGAGTGGCTGCCAACCAAACCGTCCAGAATCAGGAAAACGTTCTCAGTCCCGAAGATACCGCTAAGTTAAAAGATGGGTTGGACAGGTTGGAAATTATTCTTATTCAGCTTCAAGCCCGCTTGGATACAAAGGATGAAGTTGTTTTAAGCAAAAAGACGGAGGTTAATTCCAGTTTGGGAGAAATCAAAACGACTTTGATTGCTATCGATTATTCACTGGAAACATTAAGTCTTTCCCCTACCGATGAGGAACTGGCTGCTCAAGGACCGATTGCTCCCGTTGAATTCTTTTCTCAAATCGAGCAGGAGGGAGTGGTCGCCTCTGAAGAAAAGTCAGGTGGTCTGGCTTCAGTCGGACTGGTAGTCAATCTCAAAAAAATGGCTATTCCTCTGGCGGTCGTTATAGCTGTCATTATCGTCGTTCTTGCCTGGTTTTTGATAAAAAGATATCGAGGGAAAAAACCAGTCCCGATAACTCAATCGCCCGCCCCCTCTCACACCCAGCAACAAATCCAAACCCCATCTAATCCCGCCGATGCTCCTCAAATTTCAGAACAGGCCTAAAAAGAAAATCCGCTCATCAAAGCGGATTTTCTTTTCTCTTATTATTTCTGCGACAAATATTCTTCGCAAAAAGATCTTTTCTTCCAAATAATCACCGCCGTCACGAAAATAACCAGAAACAGCATGGCAAATTGTCCCAGATACCAACTCGTGCTTTTGGAAGTCGCAATTCCGACAACGATATACGAATATTTCTCGCCTTTAGCGGCATAATCGTTCCAGCGGCTGAAATATATCATCCTGGTCACTCCGTCCAAATCGGAAAGTTTGATTGCTCCTTCCTTCTCCAACAGCACTTCTCTAGCTAAATTGGTTCCATATATTGAAGTGCCGCTCCATTTTTGAGAATCCGGATATCTGGTCAAGACGGTCCCGGTTTCGTCAATCACGGTAATTGACGAATTTTCGGGAAGGTCCAGATTCTTTTCAAAATCATCCAACCAAGTCAGCGGCAAAGATACAAAAACAACGCCCTTAACGG
>MGIN01000024.1:230-1206 GCA_001793775.1 Candidatus Wolfebacteria bacterium GWA1_42_9 | reverse complement strand
GTCATCCTCAAAAATAGGATAAGCCATAACCACCACCAGCCGGCCGGTAATTCTGTCTACTTGGTAATCGCCGACATAAAAATCTTTGGTAGCTAAAACACCATTAAAGTAGAGCCTGTCGGAAACATCCACCGGTTCTTTTACCGGAACTCCGCTGCAGACCACCAATCCCTTAGCATCTACCACTCCTATATTGGCATACTTGGAATATTTTTTGAGCAGTCCGGAAAGCAGTTTGTTGCAGGCAGGGTCATCCATATTTTTAATCTCGGAAATTTCCGAAAGAGCTATCAGCGTGTAGTGGCTTTCGTTGATAATCTCGTTCTGGACGGATTTAATAAGGTCGGCCTCCATCTTGGCTCTGCTTTTGGAGTTCGCGTCAAGAGAAGCAGTATGCACAAAATAAAACAAACCAAACAATATTATTACTACCGTAATTTCAAAAATCCTGAACCAAAGCGGTTTCTTGCAAAATATTTCTTTTAGATTCATAGCGGAACGGATTTTAAAAAACTACTGTCATAATTCTATCTTTTCAATGTCAAAAACTTCCTTCCCGATGTAAGATTCAACTTTTTCCAAATCGCTCAAAAGGCGGGTCTCCTTTTCCTTTTCTTCGGCGGAAAGGGCCTTGCTCAGCCGCGCTTTTTTAACCGTGGCTAGTTCGGCCTCAATGTCACGCTTTAAAACGGCAAATCCCTGGCGAATTGAGTCCTCAGCTTCTTTAACTTCCTTTAGAAGGAGACGCTTTTTCTTATTACCGCGACGTCCGATAACAAATATGACAATTAACAATCCGAGAGCGATGGCAAACAACACAGCCGACAGCAACGCATAGACAGTTTCATAACTCAAGCGGGAAGAGCCGAACTGAAACGCCGTTGGGATAACAGTTATTTTAACCTGAGGACTCGGCGGACTGGCATTGCCGGCAAATCTTTCCTGAGCCCAAAGAATGTACTCACCCGACTGAAGA
>MGIN01000024.1:0-121 GCA_001793775.1 Candidatus Wolfebacteria bacterium GWA1_42_9 | reverse complement strand
GGCCTGATGCTTTTCCTCCGACATAAAATATTTCGTCATTGGAGATATTTCTGGAAACAGTAGATATAATCGGCGGAGACAGAGATTCGTTTTGGCTTGATTGCGGCGGGGCATTGGCGGA
>MGIN01000023.1 GCA_001793775.1 Candidatus Wolfebacteria bacterium GWA1_42_9 | reverse complement strand
AGGGCGCGGCTAACCCACCGTAAACGGCGGGATTGCGCCGCGCAATCTGTTCAATCAGAAAGCCAACCCAATCTTTATCTTGAACGCGCCCATCGAAAAAGAAAATGTTCTTGTATGTCGTGGGCGGGTGAGATTCCTGCATTAAAATCTTACCTACGGTGCTGTTGTACAAAACTTCGACCCACTCGAAAACTACCCTTGCGTTTGCCAAATTGGCTTTTAGCCTGAGTGCCTTAAGTTGATCCGCCTGCTTCTTCGCCTGCCTGGCCCGGTCTTTCTTATCGCGTGCAAAATTAAGATGCCTAGTCTTAAAACTATTTACCAAATCCAAAATGTCCTGCGGAATATCCATCAGTCTGCCAGCTTTCCATGACTGCGTTCTGGGTCACAGGCGGCACATTGTGAAGCAAAAAAGCCGTCTTCCCGGATTGACTCAAACTCATTGCCACATTTTTCACACTTCAACGTAGTTTCCGTCAGCCTAGCTTTACCACAATGATGACAAAAATTAGGAAATTTTTCGTCTAATTGAAGCAATGTTTTTCTGCTACAAAACTGACAACCTATATAAATAATGGCAAACTCGGACTCCAAAAAGTGTGCATCGCAGACGTCGCACTCATATTCGTAAGGGCAGAACTTGCTGAGCGGACCTGTGCGCTCTTTGACTAGCCTGCTGCTCTCAGTGTCTGGACCCTTATTGCTACAGAAGTATCTAGTCTTGCGTGTTGCTTCTTCTTTACAGCTATTGCACTTACTCATCGAAATCCAACTTTCCGTCTCGTCCTAATTGTATGTTAACCTCTTTACCGTTCCATAGCCAAGTGAGCATTATGCCACCATTTGGTAGCGGGATAGGCTGCGGTACTTCTTTTACCAATGATATTAAATCTTTGGCTGCTGCTATTGCCTTAGGTGTGATCACGCAGGCTTTATATGAGTTCCAGTTATCCTTTAACTTTGAAAAATTCTCAACATACTGCTGTGCAGACTCGACAGTAAATTCTTCTAACGTTCTAGGATCGAGCATCTTCGTACTCTGGCCAAGTAAATCCAATTGTTTTTAATGCCGCTAGACAGAGGGCATACATCGGATTATCGGATCGTTCAGAGTATATAGCGTCACCAAAATCGACTGAAACCATCCACGTACCATCGAAATCCTGATACATAGCTACCAAATAACCTTTCTCACCAAGCTCTTTGGCTACCAGCCAACCATCGCCAGAGCACTTCGATGAACCTAGCCACATTTCAGCATAATTTTCATAGGCATGCCTATCGTCGCCGTTAACAAACACAAACGGAACATTTCGTGGGAACATCTCGCTACTAACCGGCCAATGCAACACATGCTCAGCGACCAGGGCATCGATTTCAAACCCAACATTGGGTTTCTTACCTAGTATCTTACTCATGTACCAACCTTCCTGACAACAGCCAAGAAAAAACACCTGTTAGAAACACCAACAACAGCATATTATGCTCTGGTATCAACAGTCCTAGGGGCAAAAGTGCTCCTAGCAAACATGTACTTACTGTCCAAAGTGTAACAAAACAGGGCATACGATCCATCTAAACCTCGGCAAACAAACTTGTCACGTACTCACGGTTTTCATTAAACAGCGGTGCATTAAAATCCTTTACCCACGATGATACCCCGTGTTCTAGCGGTCCCGCACCTTCAAACTGAACATACTGCTTTCTAACTACAAAACCATGTCTTACAAATGTGGGCAGGTATTTTTCCCAATCAACCCCTCTGTCTAGCAGCATAGCCTTCATTTCGTCACACGATTTACCTTGAAGCTGCTTGTGAGAAAAGTTGTTCTGGGCCAAAGTAGACACTGAATTACGTAGTGTGTCCTGCTGCCGCCAAATCAAATGATTCACGATCTCATGATGAGGAATGTTATGTACTCGGCCATCAAAACTGGCTTGACCGAATGTGTCAACTATTCCTGGATACGAATTGAAAGCGTTTGTAACAATTACAGCGGCCGACGTAGCTATTTTTTGAACATTACCACCAAACCACTGTTCTGACTCATAATTTTGCCAGTCTTGAAGAATGACCGTGATTTCGTCTGACTGCTGAAAGCCTATAACAGCCCCCATAGCCTCCGAACAAAGTGCCCAAGTAGCTGCCTGCATTGCTCCCTGAATCAGTTCGTCATAGGGCTTTTGAGCATCTTTGGTGTACGTGTGAAACGACCGACCATCCACACGGATAACTACAGGAGTCTTAATCTGTAGCCGAAGACTGGTCGGTTCTTCATACAACTTCATTCGGTCACCTAGGTTTGACATCACCAGCCCATTTTCTTTTCTTCAGCTAATTCTTTAACTAACTCGGCCTGCAAATACCTATACACCTCGATCTTATTCTCAGGTACACCAATATTCAAAAGATCCTGCTCTTGAGGCTTAAATCCTGCTCGCATCATCCACATCAAATGGGCCTGATCCTTCACTCTAGCCCTAGATAACTTAATCGCAAATACGGCTAATGGTATAGCTACCTGAACCGTTGACCCAGACGCAACATCCACATGACTCATGGCTGTTTCTAAAGCAAAGTTAAAAACTGGCTCGGGTATGTTAATATGATTCGGAGTAACTATGTCCACTATAACGCCGTTTTTACGATCCTCAAACATGTGGTTAGTGATTTTCTTAAAACCATCCATCTTGTCCGGAATCTCATGCTCAAGATCCATAGCAAAATCAATATCATCGGTTGAACATTGCGGAAAGTAAAAAGTAAGACTCAAGCCGCCTATGAGCACAGAAGGGACACCAGCCTTGTCTAGCTCGACAACGGCTTTGCGCAATGAGTCAATTAACTCGGCTGATACACCGCCCTGAAATGGATTTAAAAATCTGCGCTTTTTCACTTTTGTTCCAACGACCTAGGGTCCAGAATGAAGTTCTGCCCGGCTGGCAAGATCATACCCTTAATTTGGTCACCCAACTTCTGAATCAAAGCATACTGCACTAGCTCGGGTGTTAGCGAGGCCGAAAGCTTAGTATTAGCCTCAGCCTGCTTTTCAGCTACGGCCAAGATGGCGCCTCCCTCGCCCTCGGCTTGCTTAATCTGCTGCTCTGCCTTGTACTTCGATACCTGAACACGCTGTTCTTCTTCGAGAGCATTCTGGGTTGCGATCTGCTTATTCTCAATCGACGTCTTGAATTCTGGCCTAAAGTCAATGTTATCTAACAATAGATCCACGACTTCGATTGAATAGTTACTCAGTTCGGTCTTCAAACGGCCTGTAACATTAGTCCTGATCGTTTCCCGATTTGGCGCGATATCCACGGACTTGAATTTCACAGTCTCGTCTTTGAAATTCTGGGCAACCCGTGGTCTGATCAGAATATCAAAATAGTTGGGACCAACACTGCGATATAATTCTTGAATAGTGCCAGGAGATACACGAATGTTAAGTGTAGCTTCTACGAATACATCCTGAGTTTCGGCGCTAAAAGATGCTAGCTCATTCTTATTAAACCGATGGCTCTGCACCTGAATATTTGCCAAACTAACTGACTTCCACGGTGCTACAAAAGTGAGTCCTTCAGTTACCTGACCAACAATAGCACCGAAACGATACACAACACCGATATTACCGGCCGGAACTGTGTTTACTGAAGCCAGTAGGGTATGTCCACCAACCCACAACCCAAATACAGCAAATGACACTACTCTCAATATAGATCCTGCCTGGCGCTCGCTAGCATTCCTAGACGCGGATAACAATCTAGCGACGAAGAAAATTACTGAGCTAACAGTTAATGCAAATACCACACTTACAATCCATCCCATTGTGTGCCTACTTTCTTAGTTAATTGTCAGCCTAAATGGCGATACTACGATTCGAGGCTCGATGTACACAGGTCTAACGTCTCGTCCATTCGGATCTTTCAACAGCACCCAAGTTCCTTCTGCCGAAGCTGGTGAAAACAGCCCATTAGGGTCGGCTTGTGACAGCACGTGCCATTCACCACCCGCATAGGCACGTTCAAATTTTTCAGGATTAGTAAATTGAGTCGCATATGGAATACCATAGCCAATGGACTCACCAAAAAACACCAATTTGCCAGTCATCTCGCAGTACAAGTACGTGTATGTAGTAAGTCCATCCTGGTCGCGCAACTCCAAAATGTCTTTGAGCATCTTGCGCTCGCGAAAATTGACGATTGCTGGCATACCGACTTGAGACGTAGCTTCTGCTAGTAACTTTTCCGATTGTTTGCTCTGAATTGAATCACTTGTGTTTGTTCCTCCACAGCTCACTAGAATAACAGCCGCAAACAACATCAACGTCTTTCTCATCGGAATCACCTTCCTTGGTTTCGTCGAAGTTGTTGGATAAACACACGAAGATCACTGGGCAACCTGTTCTCGTCATAATCAGCTGCACGGTGTAGAATAATCGAGGCCAATGCAGTCTGATGCTCAGGAGCAGCCTTGATGTACTCGAACTGCATGTTCTGAAGTTCCTGGATCATGCCCTGATTGTATGCCTTAGATTGCTCGAACACTTCACGGCGAACAGCTTCCTGTCTCGGCGTGAACACCTTATGCATAAAGAAATCGTTGCCCTGAAAAATCCAGGAAAGTCCCAAAACTACCACCAATACGCCTACAAAACCAAATACAGCTTTCATACCTTCCTCCTGGTTAGCGTTCCCATTGACTGCAAAAAGTCCGTTTGGAAAACATAACAAAATCGACGTACTCGTCTATGCATTTTTCTCTCATGACCAGCAATTTAGCTACTTCTTGGCAGGCAAAGATCATTATCTCCTTCATCTCGTCATCAGTGAGCCTACTTAGATTTGGATCTTTAAGCAATTCGGACTGTTTACCCGCAGTTGGAACATCTGTGGATTGATCATTAATTGTCATCTACAACCCTCTACTGGCCAAGTTACGAACCGCCATAAAATTCTGATCAATTAACAACTTGCCATCCTCGAAAACTGTGACCATTACGTCCTCGGCCTTACCCTTGTGCCTCAGAGTATCTACAGTATCCGTAATATACGTACCCAACTTGTCTCGATACAGGGTCAGCCTGCCAGCCTTGGAATTCTTAGTTGGGTCTGTCGCTGGTGCCTTATACACGTCGTACCACTCGCCATGCCTGTCAACAGCAGAACACTTAAAGGCACACCGCTGCGTGTCACGATTCACATTTTGCAGCAGCCCGCCTCCCGAACCAAATGCCAAGTTATCAGCACTATAACCTGCAACCTTCACAGCCTCAAGAATCTGGCCAACGCTATCCGCAGTAATACCATCGCCCTGGATCATGCGCACGTGCTTATCCAGCACCAAATATCCCTTATCATTCATCGATTGACCAAACCGCTCTCCTAGCAGGCGCATGACACGTGGCACGATATCGATTGGATCGCCTGAGTCGGGCCTGACTACCAACACACCATCACGGGACAAAATCTTCTCTCTAAGTTCTTTGCCCCAGATATTTGCACAGGCATTGAAAATATCCCAGGAATCGGACACACAGGCTACCAGCCCCGTCGGATACTGTTCCAGCATGTTTCGCATCGCGTCGTTTTCGTGCTCACGACCCCAGGAAGTGACCGTGCTGTGCTCGCTCGCTGGAATCGAAAAGCCACAAACACCAGCGGCATAATAATCTCGCGCATACTCCAAGCCTCGGAGCGTATCCGTGCCCATGAAATTAACTAAATGAGCCATACCACCTAGGCCCGCCGATTCCACCGATGTACTACCACGGAAACCGAAATCGTGAAGCTTAAAACCAATCAGAGATGGGTCACCGGTTTCGGTCAGGTACTTCAAGATGGTCTTCTTCATCTCACGGCTCTGGGTAGCTACCGTCGATGGATACCACACCTGCACCAACAAAGTCTCCAGGTAATTTGTCAACCAAGGAAACTCTGGATCAGTATTTTCGATGGTCATGAGCACATGACTCGTAGGTACTGCTGTACCCTCCAAAACGGCTCTAATGCGGATTGGCAGTGTACCGCCGTGCTTCTGCAATAATCTAGTCCAACCTACTGTGTTAAACAAGCCTGGCCCCATGTGTGCATCAATCAGGGCTTTTGCATCCGCTATCTTAGCTTCACTAACTACGTTACCAACAAAATACTCCTTAAGCACAGCTTGCAGCCCAAAAAATACCGTGCTATCCCACTTTGCACCAACCCTAGACTCAAAATATGAAAACACGGTTCTGGTGTCTGGAGGATACTGCCTATAGTGAGTAGGCTTGTAACTATCTGTGAGCGTTAAAAGATTTGTGCTCGGCATATTAAAGATCCTTTCCTGCCCACGATCCTAAGGGCAAATGCTCCAGTTTTTTACGCTCATCCACTGGAGTATTCTCTGGCTCTAACTCGTCCAAAAAGACCCAGGCAATTTTTTTAGTCACATCATGTTGTACCTTCCACGTCTGATATGCATCTTCGGGTGTAGGGCACTTCATAATCGTACCGATCCCACCAGCCATAAACCCTACAGCGTCTCTTAATACTCGAACACGATCCCCTATGCTGTAACTACTCACAGTTATTGCTCCTTAGGCTATCTGCGCGGACTCGTCTAGATTAACCGGCGTAGTCAAATACCTATCAGCCTCAAAGTTGTTACGGCTATTAATAATCAATGGCAATTCGACCATCTCAAAATCATAGGCATCAAGATCTCTGCCGCCGTCCTTGAAATATGCATTCAAACCCGCAGGCTCGTTCTTATCACCGGCTTGAAACACAAGAATTTCACTATCTGACCTAGCTACAATAACACGCATACTGACCGCCTTTCTTTACTGTTAAGACGACACCGAAAACTAGTTTATTTTATGAAAACACGAATTTCGGACAATATGGCCCAGGCACTAACCAATAACCAAAACTGCCAATTAGTAACACCAAAACCTGTGACAGTGACTACCATCCCCATAATACCGCCAGTAACAAAAGCGGCTGTCGTCTATTTGCTCATACTAGCCTCTTTCTTAGTGATAATTATCAATGTTTAGCTGCATCGACATTCCACCGGACACATCGAATGTCTCCCTAATATCCAAAATATCCCACTCTACAACGTATTTTCCGTCCAACTCTGATAGAACTGTACCCGTAACACCTTCTACACCGCGTTCGTCTGAAAACCACTGATTACTGTGAACACGCACAGGAAACGAGCGCTCGGCTTTGCCCAAATATTCATGAAGTGTCATGGTTAGCTCCATCTCTTAAAAGTACCACGGCCATATGGTCGTGGTGCCAGAACTACTAGACGTGTTTTCTGGTTCTTGTCCAGGCGACCATCTAGTGGGCTGTAACACTAGTATATTACTCGATTAGGACTACGATGTCAACAACTATTTTGGAAACACTCTAGATTTATAGCTCTGTAGGTACTTACTGGGGCTGATCCCAGCGGCGGCTATCTCATCCTGGAGTGTCTCAATAAATTGCTCAAAAACAGGCGGGCTACCTAACCAGTAAGCTATCCGGTCTAGCCCTTGTTCAGTTAACACATACTGAAAAGGGTAGCCCTCTCGTTTTACAAGCTGTCGTCGATATAACCGCGTTAGGTACTTCGTAACTGTGGCATAGTTGAAACTGATTGACTGTGCTAGGCTCTTAGCGCCTTGATTAGGTAATACCAACACAGCAGCGAGGACGGCCCGTTTACCAGAGCTTATTTCAGCGGGAATTTTCAATATCATCCAATTTTGGTAACATAACAGGATCGTAGGGATAGAAAATAATAACAGGTTCGACTTTAACTTTTCGAACAGATTTTGACACTTTAGGTAGCTCAAAACTAAACAACAGCCACGAAACTAGCAACAAAGATAGCACCGTATAGACCAGAGTTGCCATGATTTTAATCTTCAAAATCGCCTGCGGCGCCAAAACAGTCCTCACACTTTGGATCAGAACAGTGCTTAACACCGCCAACAGTATTGCGACCAGCGACATCGGCTCTGTCACAATCTATATGCCTATTACATCGCCTAACAACTATTCCATCTTCAGTCAACACTAGCGACCTACCATACTCAACTTCGGCCTGTGTTAACTTAGGTTCCAGGGCTACATACAACAAACTAACAGGAGCGGCATTCATATCTTCCTCGGTCATCAGCTTAGACCAGTGATCCCATGCCTTATTAACTCGATCACGAAGTTCTTTCGGGATGGGGGGGGTATCCATTTGACGGCCCCTAGCTTTGAATTCATTGGATTTACGGAACTGAATATCACGACTTACGGTAGTTGGGGCCGTCAAATGGATA
>MGIN01000022.1:5819-8640 GCA_001793775.1 Candidatus Wolfebacteria bacterium GWA1_42_9 | reverse complement strand
TCGGGAGAATAAGATGTCTCAAATTCGTTGGGACAGGGAGAATCTCCATGTTGGTGAGTGATGGTATTGGTATATGTATTGTTTTCACTCTTCTTTCCCTTGCATTGACAGTGTCTATGCCAGAGTTTGAGAGGATTCCTCTGTTTCAGGCGTTGATAGTGTCTGCAGTTGGGACAGAGCCTAGGTAAGGGAAGATTCATTGTCCGATAGAATTGGAGTTCCTGGGGAATGATTTTGAAGGCCTCGGTACACCCCGACGCATCTTGGTCGGGGCTCCGACCTCGTCTCTTCTGGCGAGCATCGGAGCTGTTTTTGCATTCTATGACTTTACCAATGATAGAGTCATCTACATCCTTGATATGATCAGGAAGGTCTTGGGTCTTGATATCTATGGTATAGTTCCTTTCTTCAGGATCTTTCCATCGGTATCCCTGAGATATGGCTTGTTCCTTGGTCAGGGGGAAGTATTCCTGAGCGATGGTCTCGTTGTATGAGAAGGGAGAGAGTTCCGGAGGGAAGAATTCTCCATACTTATAGACTCTGCCTTTGCTGTCTACGTATGGCATCTCATTCATGTGTTTGATGATTTTGGGAACCAATTCCTCATACTCTTCCTTGGTATATTGTTTGTTGAGAATACAGTATTGTTTGTTTCTAAGACCGACGCAGGCGAAGAGATTTGAGGAAGAAGCACAAAAAACACTATAATATATGCTTTTGACCGCTGGAAAGGAAGATACAGAAAATTTGACATCGTAAACATTTTCTCCACATTGTAAAGAGTTATATACCAATTCTGCCATCTGTCCCCAGTTAGTATAATCAAAACAATCTCTGGACGTTGGAGTAAGCAGGTTCTGGCAGTACTTGCAATTCTCCGAATTGCTAATACGCCAACTATTAGACACATTTTTAGAATTATAAATATACTCACCCAACACGTTATTATTTTTTCTTCCATGCATAAACTTATGTGGCCAACTCAACCACTTTTGCAGTGATTGATTTTGTGTCAAACTTTTTCCTTTAAAAGAACCGATGTCTATTTTTTCAATCTCGGCAAAATAACCATTTTTTGAATATGGTTTATTAAAAATATTAAATCGTTTGTTCCTCAACCCAATACATCCAAAACAACTAGAACATCCCACACAATCTTTTGAAAAATAGACGTCTTGGCATTCTTCGCAATCAGTAGAAAAAAATGTTCGGTAGCATTTATTAATATTTAAACATTCATAACATAACTCAGAACCATAAATCATATGTGAATCAAAAGATGATTTTGCATACCCTCCCCATATAACATAGGCACAATCTTCGCAGTAACTGGATCCAAACGTCATATAGCAATTCTTCAAACGTGTGTAGTTTTGACAATAATCACTATTGACTCCTTCAATCACTGCACCAGAAGGAAACGGAACTTCTTTAATTAAATCCTTAACCTGTTCGAAAAATGGTTTTGACCAATCATAATCCCGGCCATAGTCAATAGCGTCCCACTTATCTGACCACCAATAATCTCTGTGATAAACATTAACTGGCGCATCGTCAGAATAAACTGAGAAAATTTTTTCACCAGTTTTATTGTCTTTGCGTCGGTATAGAATCCATTCATTCCTCCATATAATTCTCGAAATCAATCTGCATTCCGGACACCAAGTCGGCGGCGGCACATCTATTTTCTTATAAAAATCAAAATCTTCACTTTCGATAGTGAAGTTTTGCTTACAGTTCTGACAGGTTTTGGCCTGCCCTGAGCTTGTCGAATGGGTTTCTGGATCCATACTTTACAAACCTTACAAATTTTTAACTTATTACATCAAATCCCGTGTATTTCTGGAGAACTTTGGGAACTAAAACACTTCCGTCTTTTTGCTGATTGTTTTCCAAGATGGCAATGATAGTTCTGCCGATGGCGATGGCGGTGGCATTGAGAGCATGAGCGTATTGGTTTTTATCCCCTGTTTTTACCTTGGTATTTATTCCTCTTGTCTGGTAATCGGTAGCGTTGGAACAGGAAGCCACTTCCCGGTATTTATCCTGTGACGGCATCCAAACCTCTACATCAAACTGACGGGCGTCAGTCGGTCCAATATCACCCGTACAAATTTCCACCACTCTATAAGGAAGGTCCAACCCGCTGTATATTTTCTCCTGCATGGAAAGTAAGAATTGGTGCTCCTCCTCCGATTTTTCCGGATGAGCAAAAGAATACATCTCCACCTTGTCAAACTGGTGGACACGAAGAATTCCTTTTACATCCTTTCCGTAACTGCCTGCCTCTCTTCTAAAGCAGGAAGAAAATCCTACATATCTTTTGGGCAGTTCTTTTTCCTGAAAGGTTTTATCCATTCCCAACGGTCCCAGGGTATGTTCCGAGCTTCCTACAAGATAGATATCATCTTTTTCTATGTAATACTTGTCTTCTTTTTGACTTTCCGAGAGCCGTCCCATTTTTTTGTAAATTTCCGGTTTTATCATGACTGGCGGAATAACCGCCTCAAAACCCTCCTTGTTTAAAATATTAAAGGCATATTGGATAAGAGCCAGCTCCAGCAAAGCCCCCTGTTTTTTCAAATAGGCAAAACGGCTACCGGAAACTTCCGAGGCGGTTTTGATATCTATAATATCCAGCGCTTCTCCCAAATCCAGATGGTCCTTCGGTTCAAAATCAAATTTGGGAATATCACCCGCTGTTTTTATGACAACGTTTTTCGATTCGTCTTTTCCTCTGGGAACATCACTAAAAAAGACATTGGGAAATTCCAAAAGCAGTTCGTTTCTCTTTTTTTCTACGCCTTCTATTTCTCCCTCT
>MGIN01000022.1:0-5680 GCA_001793775.1 Candidatus Wolfebacteria bacterium GWA1_42_9 | reverse complement strand
CCAAATCAGGCGACATATTTCTAGCTACCAGCATTTCCTTTATTTTGTCCGGATTTTTGCGAATCAGTTCGATATCCAACATGATTTTCTCTACTAACTACTAATTTATTACCAATATACTAACGACTTTTCGTACTAGCGCTCATTTTTTCTTCATCGGTGGAAAGAAAATCGTCTCCCTTATCGGCTTATCAGCCAGAACAGAAAATAGTCGTTCGGACATGCCAAATCCAGCCGTGGGAGGCATGCCGTACCCCAAGGCTTCCAAAAATTCTTCGTCTAATCTTTGAGCCTCTTTGTCGCCGGCCGCCCTCAACTTCATCTGCTCTTCAAATCTTTCTCTCTGGTCCTGGGGGTCGTTGGCCTCGGAAAAACCATTTCCCAATTCGGTCCCACAAGCAATTATCTGCAGTCTTTCCACTACTTTGGGATTTTTAAAAGACCTTTTGGCAAGAGGCGATGTTTCAACGGGAGAATTTATAAGAAAACAAGGTTGAATAAGAGTCGGTCTGACTGTTTTTTTATAGATTAAATCAATCAACCTCCCTTTGCCTAAAGATTTATCTAACTCCAGATGAAGCTCCCTGGCTCTTTTTTTTAGTTTCTCTTCTGTGGCAGTAGTTGGGTCAAAACCGTTTTTTTCTTTGAAAATTTTAGAATAATCAACCTTGGGCCATTTCTTTCCCCAATTTATTTTTTTACCTTGCCAGGTTAAAGTCAGTACGCCAAACGTTTTTTTAATGACAAACTTATACATTTTCTCCAAAAATTTCTGCAAGTCATTGTAATCGGCGTAAGCCCAGTAAAACTCCATCTGGGTGTAATCCTGAAGATGTTCGGCATCTATTCCTTCGTTCCGGAAAATTCGCCCAATTTCACAAACTTTTTCAAATCCGCCGATAATCAATTTCTTTAAGGCAATCTCCAAAGAAATTCTCAGGTAAAAATCCCGGTCAAGAGCGTTGTGGTGAGTAACAAACGGCTCAGCCTCCGCGCCTCCGGGAGTCGTTTCAAAAACGGGCGTCTCTACTTCCAGAAAACCATTTCGGGTAAGAAATTCTCTAACCGCCTGCCAAAACTCGCTTTTTTTAATAAAAAGTTCTCTTAAATCCTTATTGAGAGCCAGATCAAGATATCTTTTTCTCAATCTGGTTTCCGTATCGACCAGTCCATAAAAATCAGAAGGAATCGGCCGAACGGATTTGGTTAATAGTTTCCCCTTTTTGACATTAATGCTTTTTTCTCCCTTCTGGGTTTGGAAAGGATTCCCGTAGATTTCCAAAAAATCTCCGATATCCAGATATTTCTTGAAGACAGAAAAGTCCCGGGTCTCTTCTTTTTTTAGAACCGCCTGAATTTTTCCAGTAGCATCTTCAATATCCAAAAAAATTATCTTTCCCTGATCCCGCAAACTTCTTATTCTTCCCGTCAGGTAAAAATTTTTCTTTGCAGCCGCCAGCTTGGCAAATTTATTTAAAACATCTCCAACAGAAGATGTTTTTCGGCATTGAGCCGGATAAGGGTCAATCCCGACCATCTTTAATTCTTTTATCTTTCTCTCTCTCTCGGAAATTATATTATCCAACATATTTTCTTAATCAATTTTCAAAATTTCAAAATCTATTTCAGTGCCTTTGGGGGTTTTGACTTTTACTTTATCTCCTATTTTTTTCCCAATGAGCGCTTTACCAATGGGAGAGACGTTGGAAATTTTCTTGTTAACCGGATCGGACTCTTGCGAACCGACGATAGTATAAGACGAAATCGTCTTGCCGTCCTGCTTTAAGGTAACGGTCATACCGACGCTGACAATATTCTTGTTTCTGGATTTGGTGATAATCTTGGCGTTTTTTATCAGGTTTTCCAAATCAAAAATCTCTCTTTCCAGCCTTTCCTGGTCGTCTTTAGCCTGAGCGTACTCAAAATTTTCCGAGAGATCTCCGTGTTCTTTGGCTCTTTTAAGTTTATCAGCCACTTCAAACCGTCTGGTGGTTTTTAGCTCCTGAAGATGTTTTTTTAGTTCTTCTATTTTTTCTTTGCTTAGATATTCGGTCATGTCAACATTTTAACTTATAACTTATAACAGATTATTTCTTAAAATCAAATAGATATTTAATAATTTTTCTGTATCTTATATTTTCCCAGCGCCAATCTAATCCTTATTTTGACAACTTCCAAAAGAACCATCAGATAAGCTGTCGGTTTAACGAGAGAAAAGGCACTATTAACCCAGCGAACTGGAATTTCTTTTATCTTATAACCCATTTTTTTCCCCAAAGCCAAAATTTCAACATCAAATCCCCAACCGACTATATTTGCCAGAGAGAAAATTGATTGGGCTGCTTTTTCAGAAAAAGCTTTAAATCCGCACTGGGTATCTTTAATTCCTCTAAGCAACATTAGTTGAATAAAAATATTTCCCATATCTCCCAGAACTCTTTTATACCAAGGCTGTGGAGGTTCCAGCCTAGCTCCCGCCACGTCCCGAGAACCGATGACAATATCATAACCTTCGGAAAAATAATGTTTCATTTTAAAAAAATGATCTACAGAAGTAGAATTATCAGCATCAGTAAAAAGACGGATGTCTCCTTCCGCTTCCAGCATTCCTTTTTTAACAGCCGCCCCTTTGCCCTGGGTTTTACATTCAATTACCTTCAAATTTTTTATCAACGGAATAAACCGACTGGCAATTTCCCGGGTAGCATCTTTGGAATTATTATCCACCACGACAATCTCATAACTAAAATCAGCTTTGGAGAGATGTTTATCTATATCGATTAGAGTCAGAGGCAGACGTTTGGCTTCGTTGTAAGCCGGGATTATCACTGAGAGATAAGGTTTCATGTTGTTATTATTTTATCACATCATCCAGTCAAAACAATGCTTTCTTTGTCGGTAATGGCAACGGTGTGTTCAAAATGAGCGGTAAGACTGCCGTCTTGGGAGGCATAACTTTCGTCCGCATTTTGGATGATTTCCTCGGAAGAGACGGAAAGCATCGGCTCAATAGCCAGTACCATTCCCGGTTTTAGTCTCTCCCCTGTTCCTTTCTGCCCGTAATTTAAAATGACCGGGTCCTCGTGAAGTTCATAGCCGACGCCGTGCCCGGTCAATCCCTTTATAACGAAAAATCCGTATTTCTTGGCCTGATTTTCTATTGCCCAACCGATATCTCCCAGTGTTTTCCCTTTCTTGGTAACAGCAACGGCAGCTTTCAAAGATTTCTGCGTGGCATCGATTATTTTTCTAGCCAGAGGAGATACCTTCCCGATGGGAATAGTGATGGCGGCATCGGTAATCATTCCCTGAAAAGAAATTCCCATGTCTATTTTTAAAATATCGGCCGACCGGAGAATGTAATTTCTTGGCGTTCCGTGAACTACCACCTCATTAAGAGAAGTGCAGATAGCTGCCGGAAAAGGTTTTTTGGCTCCGTCCGGTTTATATCCAAAAAAAGCGGGAGTGACACCGTATTGTTTACAAAGAGATTTGGCTAATTTATCCAGTTCCAGAAGATTGGTGCCTTCTACCGCTTTCTTTTTTAAAGATTTCAAGATTAATCTGAGGATTCTGCCCGATTCCCGCAAGACAGATATCTCCCGTTCGTTTTTGAGTAAAATCATTTAATCTTCCGGGTGATTAATTGGAAGACCTTAAAAGGCAATAGGGTTCCATTGATAAAGTTGATTTTGTATCCCCTCTTTCGCATCTCGTTTATGATTGGCTGGGCTCTTTTTTTAAACTCATCAAGCCTGAATTTTATCAGTTCCGGCTTATCATCTTTTCTTTTCACCAATTTTCCCCCGCAAAACGGGCATTGAGATAACTTCATTTTAAGAACACCCAATATCTGAGTGCTACATACCGAACAAATAGTTCTGGTTGCATTCCTCTTTATAGAGTCCTTTTCCGATATTTTCAAAAGAAAAATCTTCAGGTTTTTCCAGCCATAGGTATTTTCCAAAGTCTTAAGAAGTCCAATATCTTTCTTGTCGCCGAAAGCTTCGAAGTAAGTAATACAGGACGTACTCAAAACCAGTCCTTTGTTGTCCCTAGCTAGTTCTTTTATTTTGTTTCTCCATAACTTAAGGACAAAAGGAGAGTTGTTAATAAAACCCGCTTCATTAAGTTTCCTTTCTTTTCTGATTTCCGGATCGTTTTGTTTTGACGGATCGTAAATTACGTTTCTGATGATATTTCCCGTATCAACGTTGTAAAGATTATATTTTTCCGCTACCAACCTGGCCTGTGTTCCTTTTCCAGACCCCGGCTGGCCGATAATGATGATGGCTTTCTGATTGGAAAAATTTTTAGACATGTCACGTAGCTACCAAATACTAAAAATTACTAACGTACAAAAATCTTGTTCTGTTTTAGTATATTCGTACAAATTCGTATTTCGTAGCCAAATTATTCGAAGCCCTCGTACTCTCTCATTATCAATTGAGAATTAATCTGACGCAAGACTTCCAAGGCCACCGAGACAACGATGAGGATACTGGTACCCCCGATAGTAGCAATACTGATGCCGGTAACAATAGTGGTGATATTAGGCAAAACGGCCACAACACCCAAGAAGATGGCTCCCCAAAGAGTAATGCGAGAGATAATTCGGGCCAGATAGATTGAAGTTGATTCCCCCGGCCTGATTCCGAGAATAAAGCCCCCCGATCGCTGGAGATTTTTGGATATTTCCTTGGGGTCAAAAGTAATGGCCGTGTAGAAATAAGTAAAAATAACAACCAGTACAAAATAAATAAGAGCGTAGAGATAGTTATTAGAAAAGATTTGAGTAACCCACTGGGAGAGTTTAAGAGAAATGTCTTTAGAAAAAATAGCCGATGCCTGAGAGATGAATTGGGGAAAGAGCAAAACCGAGATGGCAAAAATAATAGGAATAACTCCGGCTTGGTTAACCTTCAACGGAAGATAACTCTGGACTCCACCAAACATTTTAATTCCCCTGACTCTTTTGGCATAAGTAACCGGCACCTTTCTTTCTCCTTCATTGATAAAGACCACTCCGGCAATAACCACTATGGCAATGAAAGCAAAGGTCAAATAGCTAACCAAATCGGCTGCACTGAAAGAAACAAATAACTGCTGAACAACAGCCGGCAATCCACTGACAATACCGGCAAAGATTATTAAAGAAACTCCGTTTCCTATTTTTTGTTCGCTGATTAGGTCACCGATCCAGACCAAAATCATAGAACCGGCGGTGATAATCAGAGAGTCTTTCAAAAGCCCGATAGTGCCGATGGAAGGCAAAACTTGTTGGGAGATAAGAATATTCAGAAATCCGTAACTCTGCAGAAAAGAAAGAGGAACGGTCAGATATTTGGAAATCTTATTAAATTTAGCCCGACCGACAGCCCCTTCTTCGTAGTATAATACTTTCAGTTTGGGAAAAATCATCGTCAGAAGCTGCATGATAATGGTAGCCGTGATGTACGGCCCCACCCCCAGCATGGCAATGGAAAGATTAGAAAGACCGCCTCCGGAAAAAATATTCAAGAAACCCAGAAGTTGATTGTTGGAAAAGAAGCTTTTCAAACGCAGAATATCGACATCCGGTATGGGAATAGCGGTCAGAATCCGGAAAATAACAAGCCAGATCAAAACGATAAAGATTCTCGTTCTTAAGTCTTTGATTTTAAATATCTGGATTATTTTG
>MGIN01000021.1:7401-8776 GCA_001793775.1 Candidatus Wolfebacteria bacterium GWA1_42_9 | reverse complement strand
AGATAGTGGTTGCTTTATAGTAGAATACCTGCCGTATGGTCTGAAAAGCGGACTTCAAGCGACATATGATTACACCCCACAGTTCTTTTGCCCAGAATGCTTTATATACACCGCTGGAAAAGAATGGGCATCTAAGACTGGATATAAAATAGAAAAGGCACCATGGCCAAATGAGGAGCAATAGAGAGCATTTTAATTAATAGGAGGACACAATGACAGAAATTGTACTAGATTGTTGTATATGCAAAGGACAGACCCGCCGTGCAACGGCAGGGGCAGCACACATTATCGTTGAAAGTAAGGAATATAGGGTTTACTTTCATAAATCCTGTCTCACCGACGAGACAAAGAAAGTAGTCAGCCAGGCTCTGAAGGTGATGGCTGATAAAGACAGCATTACTGCTTGACATTCCCACGCAGCTAGCATACAATAGGGCTGATTGGAGCTTTAATATGCTGAAGGTAATTTTTTTAATGCCCGTGATGCTTTCTGGATGTGTGTCTCTATCAAAATATCAAAATTTGCAAAACACGTATAACACCATCCGAAGCAAATATGAAAACGATAAGAGCAAGTACGAACATAGATTGGAAAGATTAGAACGCTCCGTGGCGGCAAAGAACAACACCATAGAGAAGCTGCAAAGCATAAAATTGAAGCTGTCTGAAAAGGAAAATATGGAGCCACCAGAGATTCGTTATACATTAAAAAAGATTTGCGTCCTGTTTGAAGAAGACATAAGCAGCATCAAAAATAAAAATAAGAGCGAACATGCCTGCTACGATATTATGGTGCAAGCATCAGATTCAGAGGAAAGATAAAATGAATGATAAATTTACTAAAGATTTTGTTGCAGCCTTTATTATAGGTTCTACCGTCGCTGCCGCCTGTTTGGCCGTGGGCTTTGGTCTTGGATATTTTTTGACAATGTTGCCAGCCCCATTGTTTGTCGTCTTTGTTGTGTTCCTTTTTGTTGGATACAATCTGCGTATGGCATGGCAATGGGCGAAGGAGAAAAAAGAAGATGATAATGAATTATGAAATTCTTAAGAGAACACTGAGAAGGACGAGTCTCTGGGTCGTAAACGCTCCCTTGGCTTTATACAGCATTGTCTCGGTAATAATTCTTGGTCATGTTAGTTGGCTGGTCTTTTCAATAGTAGCTACGGGAATGATATTTAATTTTATTTTAGCATACATGTTCACACATATTGAAGCCCAACGTGAAAAAAATATGGCAGAATATAATAGGATTATAAATAAAATTTTAGAAAAGAATAAAACCCTGGAAGACCGCACCAAGGAGATAGAAAAAGAAGCCGAAAGAATGTATCAAACATATAAGAAAAATAAGGACGGGAACAATGAAAATTG
>MGIN01000021.1:0-7353 GCA_001793775.1 Candidatus Wolfebacteria bacterium GWA1_42_9 | reverse complement strand
CGCCCATTTGGCTTCCAATTCTTCTCGCTGGCCTGTATTTTATAATTCATGGCAGATAAAAACAAAAATTATTGTTTTGAATGTGGCAGGTCCATCTTCAAAGATAAGCCGACCTCATTCTCATTGTATACAATGGCCATGAAGAAGGATGGCGCTTCTATCATAGTTTTTGATTATTGTGAAGATTGTTTTCAGGAAATGGCTGGAAAGAAATATACTATGATGATGGAGAACTATATGAATCATATGTCCTCCACGGGCGACCAGCAACACGGCGTGCGCCTCTTGCCCCATCCTGCGCTCCCGTTGCCCACGTTCCAGAAATTTAAATTTAAAGATATTTTTGTTCATGATAATGGTGTACCTACATTATTCAGCGGTACATTATTCATCGGAATCCTTATTACTTTATCGTTGGTTATTGGACTATGTTTTCTGGAAATGTAGTACAAAATTATAGAATCTTAAAATGATCTGCTTACATTGTTCCAAGGAAATAAAGGAAGAAGAATATATTGCCATTACCAGAGATCGTCGTACACATCCAAACATTGAAATTTCAGAAATAGCCCATCTAGGATTGGTTAAATTTCATATCTCATGTTTTGAATACATGGCAGGAAAAGATCTCGTGAGACAAATTGATTACGATGCAAAGGAGAAAGAAAAAAAGATAAACGATATAGCTGAAGCATATAGTAACATAAAATGGCCAAGTCCTTGGGGCAGCTTTAGAGGACATAGCCCTCGCTGCGATGATTTCCTTTGTGATGGGAGCTGCAATAAATGAAAAATCAATAAATCAATTCCCTTGGCGTGCCAAAGAAGAAATCGCCTGCGACAGAAAAGAAACAATCAGCGCAAAATACAATATGACTGCCTCGGAGCCCGCCCTCCAATTTCATAGGCATATCCAATTCTTTCCTGGGATACCTTGTGATCCCAACAAAATCGTTCAGTTTATTATCAATGAGGCATTTGCATTCGTGACATTGAAATTCTGGTGGGCTGACGTAGGGAATCCTTACATAATATGATCCAACCTGCCTTCTCATGCAGTCCTCATGAACAATTGCATTGGCCTTAGCTTTTCCACATTTCAAAAAACAAAATGCATACATGAAGAATTCCACGTCCGCAGGCGCTCTCAATTCCATTGAGAATCCACAAAGATGGCATGATTCCCCGCTGGAATATGGATTTTTAGGCTCTGCCATATGTTATTGGGCATTATCCCAAAATATTATCATTATTATGTGGCCATTTTTAAGTGTTGACGTTTCAATTTTTACATTGAACCCTTCTTCTTTGAGCCGAGCCACAACAACATCATATATTGGCTCTGGGGTTTTTTTGTCGCCGTCAACTGTGCGTGGATACAGATCCGTTGACAATCTTCCGTCCCTGGCAGCACGCTCAATTTGATTTTTTATGCTCTCGTACAACGAATCTTCCGTCAGGGACCTCATTTCCTTTGCGTTCATGCTCTCTCCTTTTCATATTATACCATATCCCTCGTCAATCCGCAAATATTTTACTGTATACAAGTAAAGGATGTCAAAATATATCTTTTCCACCGAGATTATAAAAGCATCTTGTACAAAACAGGAGATCACCTTTAAAAACACTATGGACATGTTTTTCTATGGTTACTTTTTTATCGCTCATTCCACATGATTGCCCACATTCATGACAGTCCATCGTGACCCACGAATCAAAACGTTCCGTATGTACGTAACGTGACCCAAGCATATATACAGCACAGCCTGGGCAGAATCAAACCTCAGCCTGTTCTTCATAATTATAAATCAAAAAGCATTCATCGCGATCTCCTCCAAAGAGGCGTTTTGACATAATTTGCAAAATCTTTTCATTTAAAAAAAATCATTTCCTGCAACGATGCCGAGGCATTCGGGAGAACAGAACGAAATATCTCCATCTGAAATCCAAAGCACCACAGAAACATCATATTTTGATATTACGCAATATGGATAATCCCACCGCCTTTCTGCGCCACAAATGAAACATATCCATGAATTTCTTATTACGCGATGTGGAAGATTTATATAAAATGATCCCATTTGCCGTCTTGTGCATGTCTGACATAAGCTCATCTTTCGCTTTTTCCACCCCGACAGACGATCAAACAATGCAATTTCATATAATGGCCCCACGTTCATCTCATGACCGCAGGAATGGCATGTGGTGTCAACGCGGACCATAAAATGATTATACCACAGGGCATCCCATGATGCAATGAGATTGTATACAAATTATATATGCAAAAATAAATTTTTCTGCATTTTTTAACGTCGGAGAACAGGAATTTGATTTATGATTTCGTCCACCGAATATTTATCATCACGCAGCTTCATATCAATAAGATAATATGTGTTCCCTTGCTTCATTGTATTGCTTTTTGAGAGGTCGGGAAAAGCGAACTCTCGAATCTCTCGTATCGCATTTAAAATTTGTTTTATTGCTCTTCCTGCCTTTCGCCGTTCATTTATTGAATGATATGCTCCAATGTTATTTGTTGATGCTTCCGCAAATCTGTAGGCCACGGATTCATCAATATCGCCTCGAATATGTCGATTTATTATATCATGAATGTTTTGGGATTCCATGACCTTCATAAAAACATCGTCTTTGTTGTCGAGCCGTTCCAGTCGTTTTTCAATGATGCCATAATGGCCAGTGTCCTCAAACGCGAAGACCTCCTTCACAGGGCAAACATTGCGCAATTCTTTTTGTTTTATGAGCGAACATAATGCTGCCTCATTGGCATCCTTTGTAATCTTTAGCATGTGTCCTGGCTTATCCTTTATTTCAAACGCCACACCGCACGATCCGCTCCCGAGGTACCCGCCAATATGAAGGCCACCTTCTGCGAGCCTTCTCTTAAAATGGCTCAACATGGTTTGTATTTTATTGTATCTGCTTATGCAACCTCGCGCGCAAGTGAAAAGGGATTCGTTCAATGAGAGCATATCATACAGCTCTTGTTCATTCATTGCATAACGTAGGCATATATTGGGCATATGTGATAAATAGGATAAATGAATATGAATATGCTGTATACATTTATTTAATATAAAAATATATATACGTGTGTAACATGCATAATTGCAGGTACCCTACGCAAACATTTCATAGTGAACCCTGGCATAGAATATGCATATGCATATAGTGTGCCGTTACCATAAGGTAACATAGGCAATATATATGCCAATGATAATGTCACGGTACGGTAACAATGATACGGTATGGTAACATGGCACAAGGTATGCCGATGTCTTGTCATATATGGCATGCAATGTGCGCGGCATACAGCAAGAGCTATGCCATAATGTTACTACAATATGCATACCCATATGACAATGCTGTCATATGATATAGGTGTCATGGTATGGTAATGTCAATATGATAAGTATGTCATAGCGCTATGCAATATGTATCATGTACAATAGGGCAATATGTATGCCAATATGTATATGGTATACACGATAGTGTTACTCTTGTATGTGTGGCATGAGATATGCAATTATCATTATACATACCATACATGCACATAGATAGGCAATCATTCAATCATTATGGCATGGTTCGAGCATATAGCATAGGGCATGCCATATCATTCCATTGCAATGCTCATGCCAATGTGATATCATGTGAGCATGCAATGCGCTGTATGCATACATCATGTGTGATGCCAAGGGACATCATATGCAGTATGCTGCTTTATATAGGGAATATGGTCATATGATGGCAAGATACATCATAGGTGCTGCATACTGACATCATATAGAGAATGATAACACCATATGGCACGCATATTGCTACCTTATCTTATGTGTGGAATTGTTACCTTTTCCCGCGCTCGATTGAATTGCCAGGGTATGGCATGCGGTCTGCATAAGCATATGGTTGTGAACGTCATATAGACGGCACCCCTTAGCAGGCTATGACGGTTCAAGGGATAAAGCCCGCCGTTGCTAAGGGATAAAGCATGGTGGCCCACGGGATGATGCTAGCGTGGGCGCGCAAGCTATAGCGAGCCTAGTTGCTCCCTGTATGCTTCGAAGGGCTGGCGAGAGCCGCTTGCGCAAGGGAACCCGTATAGGGACTAGGACGTGGGCGCAAGGGTGAGACTCCCAAGGTTGCCTGTAAACCATGCGCAACACGAGAGAGCTAATAGGACGCTCGAATTCTAAACAGGACACAATCAATCGAACGACGATAGAGTCAAACCGATAACGTTAGGTTGCAATCATGTAGGCCATTGTGGCATATGTGCCATTGTGCACCATTATGCATTTAATCACAAAATTGGCTTGACATTGTTTGCAGTTAAGCTTAACGTTATCTCTTGACCTTATGGTCAACGTGGCAATTTCGCCACACATTGAAAGGGATTATTATCATGAGCACCGAAGAGAGAGCAGAAACCGTTAAGCGGCTTGCTAAGGCTTATACCGCAACGCAAGCTAGCGTTGTCGAAGCTTTGACGGCCTGGGCGTTGTCTCATGCTGACTTTGACGCCAGCGACGTATCAGACCAATTTGTGACGGCATTGCCACGCGGGCGTAAGCCATTGGCCGCAATGTCTGCCGATGATATCGCGGCTCAGATTGCAAAGCTTCAGGCTTTGCTGGCCACGAAGTAATAGCGTTATGCGCTTATAGATTGCCCTAGCGCATTGCTAGGGCAATCAATTAAACCCATAATAGCAAGGGGTTTGCAATGTGCCACGAACAGATTATGTCATGCGAGCGCAAGGCACGCTACAGAACGCAAGGCTTTGCACAGCATATTGCGTTTGATTATAAACGTCGTGGCGTTTCATTGCGGGTTTATCTCTGCAATTATTGCAAGGGATATCATCTTACACATAGAGAGAAAGGCTAAGGTTTTATCATGCGACAATACATTCGAGGCAAAACTGGAAGGATAATTGGATTCATTTATCAGCAAGATAATAAATTATGGCGTGGATATTCATACATTATTGGAATTGGTTATGGTCCTTTTGCTAGCCAATGTGGAGCATTAAATTACGTTGTATATTCACAAGAGAAAGGCTAAGGGAATTGCTATGGTAAACACAATTCGTTTCGGTGACAATTTTAAGCGTGAACGTAAGGTCAATGGCAAGGTCAAGGTTTATGAAGGACTAGACCTTGTACAATATCATATTGACAATGGGCAATATGAATATGCCAAGGAGCTATTAGGACGAATTCAATTCGCCAAGCTGGCGAAGCCTGCAATAAGTAATGATATGTCAATTGAATTTAGCAGTCTATCTGAATTGCTTTAGGGTTTATTGTTTTATAGATTGCCGTGGCAGAATTTTAATTTATTGTTATGGCAATTTATTAAAATAATTAGCCAAAGGGAAAGGTAAATTGTTATGAAAAATTGTGAATGGCCAAGCTGCAAAAATAAAACGTGCAATTCAGTTAACATTGGTGAGTATGTTTATTTTGTATGTGACGCATGCAAGAATTTTATTTCGGGCGTTATGGATAATAAGGAACCATTTAATCCTTGGAATAATGCCACGTAGGAAAGATTTAATTTTCCTTGGCCATATTGGCTAAGGCAATCGTCGTGGGGTTGACGTTAATAACCCCTTTTTTAATAAACCATGTAGTATTTAGGAACGATAAAGAATTGACTATTCATATAATCGTTCGCTTTAAGGGTTAGTCGCCTTAAAGAAACTGACATTATTAGTCAGGCTACATGGTTTATTAAAAATTTAGGTTTATGCTAAAGCTATACGTTTAGTAACAATTTAGCATAAAGGGTAACTAGAAAAATCCTTAGCTATTCTAGCGTGTTTGCCGAGCGGGTCGGCTATATTCATTTTTATTAATCAAAGGGGATAATACATGGGCCGATATGCATATTAAATGGCCTGCACAAAAAAATAAATAAATTCAGCAAGCAAAGCATTGCTGGAACATTATAAGATTTAAGTTGATTGCCATAACAATAAATTAAAATTCTGTTATGGCAATCAGTTAAGCTTTATAGTGGGTGGAGGATTTTTATATGAAACCATATGGCATTGTTTTGTTTTGTGCCCTTGCGGCATGCGGCAATGTTGATATATGCAAGAATCCTGATATGTATCTAGCCAATGGAATATGTGTCACCATGAATGGCTATAATAAAATATCTCAGGATGAAATTGAATATGTCATTGGTGAAACAGAAAGGGAAGTTGTTTCACGATATGGCAATGTAGGCTTTCCTTCTTGGAGAATAAAATATCCTTACAAGGATACTGAAATTCAATTTATTGCCAATGATGTATACGGCGATAATGGTGAAGAATCAGGCGGCGCTACAAGCTATTATATGAATGCTACGTCTGAGGATATTAAATTCTCTATTGAATTGGAAGCTAGCAATCATAAATGCTTTACCTTGGCTGTAGCTATCCCGCACGAAATAATGCACGTTTATCTAATTTCTGTTGAACAAGAATATCGTCATAGGGACGGATGGAATAATGTCAATAGACAAATGTGGACCGACCAAACATTAGAAGAGCAGAATTCTATCCAGAGCACATTAACAAAAAGAATCTACTGTTCTAATGATTTTTGCAATCCAAACTTCTATGGCTGCAAGGAGTAATTCAATGAAAGCGTGGGCTGTTTATTTTAGGTTTGATAATAAGCTTCAGCGCTATCCTTTTGATACGCTTGACAATGCGTTATTGGCCAGCGCTCGTTTGCGCCAATGTGGCTATTCTCCAAAAATTGTGCATAGTCCTAATTCTGAATATATCCAACTGAACAAAGGAATAATCTAATGAGAAAAACTAAGCCTTGTCCGTGTTCAATCAATGGGCTTTGCTCATGCGATGAATGCACAAGCCCACCTATTGTAAACCATTGTAAATATCGTATTGCAAAAGCAAAGAAAAATAGAGCAAGGAAAGAACGCGAACAGGCAATGCGTGACCTTGGTCTTGTAAAGGTTCGTGGTGCATTGGGTGGAACCTATTGGGAATAAAATGACAAAGCGTGACAAGAGTCAAGGCAATTGGTATCCTGCCAATGGTGGCACCGAAACCCCATTTATGACCCGTACTAAGCGACGCTTGCTTTATTGCTGGCAACCTAGCACGGGCTTGCACGCATACCTAGATTGTGATAATGATATTATCCTAACAGATAGTGAGGCTAGGCTTGCGCTTGGCACCTATTAAACGAAAGGAATAAATAAAAATGTACGACATAACGCTTGTTATAAAAGCTGAATCGAAAGCAGCCGCTTTTGAATCGCTTGCGCTGCGAAAGATTAACGCAAGGCTTATTGATTTTGATAAGAATT
>MGIN01000020.1:6708-9700 GCA_001793775.1 Candidatus Wolfebacteria bacterium GWA1_42_9 | reverse complement strand
ACCATAATAATATCGGGGTCCTGCCGCAATATTTGTCTCAAGCCCGAAGCGAAATCGTAACCGATTTCCGGATGAACCTGGGACTGATTAAGACCGTCAATGTAGTATTCCACCGGATCTTCCAAGCTGACGACATTGACCTCTTCTTTATTCAAAATCTGCATGATGGCGTAAAGAGTAGTTGTTTTTCCCGAGCCGGTGGGACCGGTAATCAAAACCATTCCGTAAGGTTTGCTGATACCCTCCTGAAGAGTTCTCAAGTTTTTTCCCAGAAGTCCGAGCTCTTCCAGTCCCCTGAGACCCACCTGCGGGTCCAGAACTCTCATGGCCACTTTTTCTCCAGTCGGTGTGGGAAAGGTTGCTACCCGGAAATCAATGTCTCTTCCCAAAAGTACCGTCCGGAATCTCCCGTCTTGAGGAACGCGAGTTTCGTCGATTTTTAGATTGGCCAGGACTTTAATGCGGGAGACAATTGGCTGGTAAAGCTCCAGAGGCATAGAACTCACCTCCTGCAATTCCCCGTCCAATCGGAAACGGATACGCAAGCGATCTCGCTGGGGTTCGATGTGAATGTCGGAAGATTTCTGCCAAACCGCCTCCTTCATTGTAGAGGCGACAATTCTGATAATGGGTGCTTCTTCCGCTCCTCCCCCCGACTCAATCTGAATAACTCTCTGGGGCGACGTTCCCCTTTTAGTCCCCAAAGAAAAAAGAGATTTGACGGCTGCTTCCACCTCACTGCGGTAAGGAGAATACCTTCTCAAAATACCATCCCACAAAGCAAGAGAAATCAGATAAATTCCCAAATTCACCTTGTGTTGTTTAGCAACAAATTTAATGGCTTCTTGAGCTTTAGCGTCATCAGGATTAACCATCCCCGCCACCAACAGGCCGTCTTGAGAGGAAAGAGGAGCAACTTTAAAATTCCTGACTGTTTCTTCAGGAATCAATTTAATAACCTCTTCGGGAATCGATTGAGGGTCAATTTGCTTGAAAGGAACGTTCAGGATTTGGCTTTTGATTTTTAAGAAACTCTCCTCCGGTACCAGCCTTCTTTCATAAATCATCTCTTCCACCGGTTTTTTGGAGAAAGAACTTTCTTGAAGAATTTTCTGGGCGATTTCCGGAGAAAGCAGTTTCTGTTCCAAAAGCTTGTCGGTAAGAATCTTGTTTTCCATGCCGTTTTTACCTAAGAGCAAAGCGATTAGTTGTAAACCCCTGCCTGCCCTGCCTACCGGCAGGCAGGCGGCAGGCGGGGAGCACCCCGTTAGATAGGCGGAGCCGCCATCTAACGGGGTAAACTTTTTATAATTCTAAATTTATTCGCTTCGCTTTAAATTTACAAATAAAAACTTTAAAACACGCCAAAGGGTGAGGCGTTGCCGGCAGGGATAATTGTCGGCGGAGGAACAAACTGCCTGGAAGAACGGAAGAATTCAGAAGAAACCACCTCTTGGGGATCAAACTGGAGCCGGGCCAGCTCGTCAATAGAACGGAATTTGATCGGTACTACCGCTCCGATAAGGTCGGGTTTAACGAAAAAAAGGTAATAGACGGCCACTCCTAAGATTGCCAGAATGATAAAAATAACGCCAAAGCCGAACCAGCGCCCTCCCTTTTCTTTTTCTTCTTCAATGACGATAGCCATAATTTTCTCTACTAAATACTATCTACTAATTATTCTGCCTGATAATAACTGGTAATAGAAACGGCATAATTGAGAGTTGGCGCTTCGCCTTTGGCCTGATAACTCTCTACTCTCAAATCACTCACATCCAAAAGAAGAATATTATCTTCCAGTTGCCTTAAAAAGGCTTTAAACCCGGAGTAGCTTCCTCCCAGCCGGCTTTCTGCCTTTAATCTCCCGACATTGCGAACAATATTTGACTTTGACGGCTGGATGGGAGCAATCTGGGTAGAGAGCGACTCCAGTCCCAGTCCATTGATTTTAGCCAAACCGATAACCTGGCTGGCCAGATAACCGATATCTTTACTGTTGGGAAGAATTAGTTCAGCTCTCTTCTGGACCTCGGGAGCATTCTGCAAGCTGTTTAAAAGAGATTGAACCCGGGTGAGAGTTTCTTGAGTTCTGTTTAAAGAATCGGTTTTAGAAATCAGCTCCGATCTTAAAGCGGCGACGCTGTCATAAGCGTCCCTAATCAAACTCGAATAGACGAAAGCCGCTCCCAAAAGCAGGGCCAGAGACAAGAGGATAAACATGATTCTTTTAGATGAGGGCCTCATTTTATTACGAACTGATTAAAAACTTTTTATTCAAAATAATTTTTAAGGAGAAAAATGTTCCTCCTCCGTCTTTAGCTTCTGCTTTTCTGGAAGTGTCCAGCGAAACGCTTTCCACGCTGGTGTTGTTTTTTAAAGCGCTGATTTGATTAGCCAGAGTTTCATAGTCGACTGCTATTCCTTCTATTCTCGTTTCTCCCGAAGCCAGGTTAACCTGAAGGTTGGAGAGCCGCACTGTCGGGTAAATAGATGATTCAATAAAATCAAAAATTTTGGAGGGGTAGGTGTGAGTGGCGGAAAGATTGCGGATATTATAGAGTTGGGAATAAAAACTGATAAAGTCTTTTTGTTGGGACTCATCAAAGGTGGTTGAAAGAGTGTCTAACTCGGCTTCCACCTTTTTTATCTCGGATTTAATATAAGGAGTGTAACCAAAACTCATCCCCGCCCAAAGCACCAACGTTAAACCAAAAACCACCAGAGCAATGACAAAAATTCTCCAAGGAAAACCGACCGAAGAGACTTCTTCTTTATGAGAACGAGGGGTCACTGATGAAAAATTAAGATCAGCCATAATTTACAAACTCATAACACATAACAGATAACATGTGAAATTTTTTGTTATTGGTTATTTGCCACCAGTTATCAGTTAAACCTAGAGAAACCCCTTAATCGCCAGACCGATGGCAGTGGCAAATCGGGTCTGAAGTTCTCTGGCGACAACATTTGTCTGCGAAGGAGCATTGATAAA
>MGIN01000020.1:0-6682 GCA_001793775.1 Candidatus Wolfebacteria bacterium GWA1_42_9 | reverse complement strand
GAATACCCACTTTATTTTCAAAATATTTATCCAGCCCCAAAAGCTGGGCTCCCCCGCCAACCAATAGAATTCTCTGAATAGAAGAGCTGAAGCTGCTCTCAAAACCTGTCTTGGCTTTAACAACTCCGTCTATTATAACATCCACAAAGGGAATTTCCAATGTGGATAACTCGTATTCGCCCACGCCCCCCATAATCCCTCTTTGTTTTTTCAGTTCTTCCGCGCGCCGATAACCGATCCCTAATCCTTTGACAATTGCTTGAGTGAGAGAATCGCCGGCATAATCAAACTGGACGCTGGACTTCAGAAATCCCTCCTCAATGATACTGACACTGGTCGAGCGGGCGCCGATGTCGGCTACTAGTGTTGGTGTTGGATCGCCGCCGACAGTTGAGCGAGCGTAGGCCAGATTTTCTATTTCCAAAGCTCTCAAAGAAAGTCCGGCGTTTTTAAAAACGGATTTGTAGCGGGCAATCGTTTCGTTGGGTATGGCAACCAAAAGAATCTGCTGCTTTTCAAATCCGTTTTCGTCCTGCCGCTGACCCACTCGAATCCAATCAACGGCAATTTCGGTTAGAGGCAGAGGAATATTCTGGCGAATTTGAAAAGCCATGGTTTTATTTGTTTCCTCAACCGACATCGACGGCAATTCTATTAAAGTGACGAAGGAGGCAAAAGAGGGAATAGAAGCTACCGCCAGCTGGGTTTTAAATTTCATTTTTTTCAAGAGAATTTTAAGAAGAGCAGTCGTTTCCTTTTCCGAAATCTTGACGGCATTGGCTTGAATAACGTTATTGGCTCTTTCAAAATGCCCGAAGCTTTCCAAAAGAGCATAGTTGGAAAGCGTGGCATTGTTTTTGCTGCCGCTTAACTCCACCACCTTGATGGAGGTAGTTCCAATATCAACCCCGAGATAGGCGTTCGGTTTTCCCAAAAATCTGGAAAGAAAGTTAAACATAACTAGATAAATTAAAAATCTTAGTGTCAAATCCCTGCCTGCCGCCTGCCTGCCGGTAGGCAGGGCAGGCAGGAAATCCAAAATCCAAATCTTAGATGTTTTAGATTTCGGTCATTCGGTCATTGATTTGACATTGGGATTTTGTCATTTGAAATTATTACTGTAGTGTTATTATATCATTTTCTAGCCATCAAAAAAATGTCTTGGCGCAATTTTTTGACAAAAGCAAAGAATTTTGTTTTAGATGCCCTCTTTCCTCCTATTTGTCTAAATTGTTCTACTCCCATTCAATCCCAAAAAGATTTTCTCTGCCCGCTTTGTTTTGACTTGCTGGAAATCAATTCTTCTTTCTATTGCCCCAAGTGCGGAGGAAGGATTACTGACCCGTCTTTCTCCTGCCATCCTCAAACTCAATGCCTTTTGGCTCCCGCCGGCGCTTATTTTCCTCCTCTGCCGGCTCTTATTCATTATTTTAAATACAAAAAACTGGCCGGAGTTTCTAGTTTTTTAACCGCTCTTCTGATCGTTTATTTAAAAAGAATAAACTTCGAGATTGGCTCCTTCCAGATAACTTATATTCCTCTTTATCCGTTCAAAGAAAGAAAAAGAGGGTTTAATCAATCTCAGATTTTAGCCCAAGGCGTTGCTAATTATTTTTCCCTGCCGCTGGTAAAAGCTTTAAAAAGAATCAGAGACACCCGGGTTCAGGCAAAAAATAAAAATTCCCAGGACCGGCAAAAAAATGTCTTTGGTTGTTTTGTCCCCGCCGACTCAGAAACAATCAAGGGAAAAAATTTTCTTCTGGTTGACGACGTCTATACTTCCGGTGCCACTGTCAGCGAAGCGGTTAGAGTTCTAAAAGAAAACGGCGCCAGAAAAGTAATTGTTCTGGTAGCAGCTAAGGCGTAAAGAGCGGTGCATATTAGACAAAGTTCGAACATTTTTTGACGAAAATCCGAATTCTTAATTTTAAAATCCAATCGCTCGGACGGGCCCCATAGCAAAGCCTTCAGCTTGCTACGGGGCAAGCAAAAAGCAAGAATTTTTGCCTGACCCGTAGTTAAATCCGAAGGATTTATACTATCAGGTTTTACCCCGTAGGGAAACGAAGTTTCTCCTTCGGGGCCCGCCCTCGCTTCTTGCCCCGTAGCGTCCCGCAAAAGCGGGACTGCTTCTGGGGTTCCGTCGCCGCCGAATTTCGTTGAATGTATATGACCTAGAGATAATTTCACCTATTCCCGTTTGCGTCAGTTTTTATGATGTAGGCATCGTATCCTTCTCCCATGGTTAAGGGCGTGGGTTCTGTCGGACCTCTTGGTATGTCATGGGTATGTTTGTTTCCAGCAGCTATGATATACCCTCCGTCGGATGTTTGCCGTACCGAATTCATTCCACCCGGCCATGTTGTTGTCCATGTCCAGTCTCTGCCGAAACCATCCTCAAATATTCTTTCCCAAATCTTGTTCCCGTTTGAATCTGTTTTGATGAGATAGGGCTTGATTCTACCTCCCGCAGGGAGTTTAGATTTTTCGATGTCTTTTTCGATGACTTTTTCGAAGGGTTTTTCGATGCCTAGCTTTTCATACTTGGCTAGCAAGCTTTCGAAGCTTTCGAAGGGGGTTGTTGTAAATCCGGAAACTATATAACCGCCATCAGTGGTCTGCTGGACAGAGTATCCGAAGTCGCTCGAGTTCCTGCCGAATGTCTTTTCCCAGATTACATTCCCATTTGCATCAGTTTTTACTAAATAAACATCTGACCGTGCATCATTCCAAGATATTGCTCCTTCTGAATCAAGGACATGCCAGAATGTCTGCCCGACAATTATGTAGCCGCCGTCTGAAGTCTGCTGGATTGAATACCCGGCATCGCTTCTGTTGTTTTTCATTCCGAATGTTTTTTCCCATACCTTATTTCCATCCGCGTCAATTTTCAGCAGGTACATGTCTTCGGCGCACGGGAGCTCTCGCTCATTATCTATGTGTCCGCCTATACACTCCGCGTATATATAACCTTCGTCTTCGACGGCGAGGGCACCGGACGCTTTTCGATAAATATCCTTTTTCCCGCTCCATGAAGCTGTCAACCCGGCTACAATGTATCCTCCGTCAGAGGTCTGCTGGCCCGAGAATGCCATATCAATACGAGTCCCTCCGAATACCTTTTTCCAAACCTTGTTTCCGTTCGCGTCGGTCTTGATTAAATAAATGTCTTGCGGCGCCACCTGCCCCAGCTCTTTTGCAGTGTAAGGGCTCGCGCCGTAGGAAGTCGTTATCCCGACAATAAAATATCCGCCGTCTGAAGTCTGCTGGACAGAGCGTCCCATTTCATCTACTTCCTCTCCATCAAAAGTTTTATTCCACTGCATATTGCCGTTAGCATCTGTTTTAATCAGGAAAACCTCATCTCCTTTATCATATTCACTTTGCTGATGGTCTGTAAGTGAGGTCCTGTTATGCAGTTTGCCGGAATGGTACATCCCAGCAATTACGTACCCTCCATCCGAGGTCTGCTGCACAGAGTGTCCTGTAGCGTTGTCAAACAATCCTGATGGATTATTCTTATTCAGAGTACATATGATACTGTCGTCATAGCCCGAACAGACGGACATGGACATACCAGGTCCTCCAAATGATTTATTCCAAACTTCATTTCCGTTCGCATCCATTTTCACGAGGTAGACGGCCGTGCGTTCTAATGTTATCGGATTATTTGGGTTGTACGGATATACCGTGCCGGAACCTATCCATCCAGTAGCAATGTAGCCGCCGTCTGAAGTCTGTTGAACCGCATTCACTGCGCTATTAAAATCTCCTCCGAATGTTTTGGCCCATCCTTTCCTGGTTACTGACGTGTTTCCAGTAGGCGGGACGATGCCCTTGTCCTTTTGAATTTCTTCGGTGATATCTTTTTGTCCAGCCGCAGGTTCATTGAGCTGTGTTTTGGTTTTCGGTATTTCTTCTGGAATTAATTCTTGCGTATTAGATGGAGTAGGCATTTCTATAGTTGGTTTAGCTGGTTCAGTGTTTTCAACAAAGACAAAATAACCAGCCGTACCTAAAAGTATGACCATTACCACAACCAAAACGATATTCGCGAAACCTTTTTGATCCATCTTCATAAAGTTATTTTATTAACTCCTCTATTGAAACTCCTAACGCTTTGGCGATTTTCTGAACAGTGCCGATAGTCGGGCTTTGTATTCCACCCGATTCAATTTTGATAATCGTGGCGTGAGATATATCAGCCAATCTTGAAAGCTTATCCTGCGACAAGCCCCTTTCTTTCCTATGCTTCCTTATATTTTTAGCGATTGTTGAAATTGCCTTTGCCATTGTGATATGTTAATATCTATACTATAATATAGATAGTGTTCTATTGTTCGGCAATTATCTATATTATTATGGTACCGGATTTTAATAATTTAGTAAATGGGAGTTCCTTATTGTTGCCCGTGCACGGGAGGGCTGGGGCAAGGGCAACGTCTTTTCTTGCGGCGCTTTTTGCGAAGCAAAAAACGAAATTCGGCGGCGACGGAAAAAAATTGGAATCGGAAAGCGAGGGCGGGCAAAAGCTTGTCCCGTGCCACGACACGGGATTCCTTTTCGTTTTGTTGCGGAAGGTGGAGGATTCGAACCTCCGATCCCGTTTCCGGGATACCGCATTTCAAGTGCGGCGCATTCGACCACTCTGCCAACCTTCCAATACAAAGAGGTATGTTCAGTGTAGTTCTCCGAAAACCATAAAAATCCTAACGCAAAGGAAAACAAAAATCCAACCAGAGACACAAAAGAAACAAGGAGCAAGAAGGAGATCTTCTGTTCATTTAATGAGATATTTAGTGAGACAAAAGTAAACAGAATTAGCTCCTCTTCGCTGAAATTATCTCCAGTAAATCAAAGAGGTGATTTTTGGAATAATTTCCTCTGACAACCTCTTTAATTTTGTTTTTTAAATTCACCGGAAGAAATTTTTGAATCTCGTTAACCACATGGGATTCGGCAAAAAGATAGACCCGGCCGATTTTTTTGTCTTGAGAGAAGGGTTTGATTTTCTCTTTAAACACCTTGAGAAAATCGGAATTGATTTTCTCTTTGTCGATACTGTAAGACGGCCCGCCGCTGACGGCTTTCCCTCCGCTGGCGCGGGCAACGAAACCTTCCCGATCAGAATATCTCGGCTTGGTTATTTTAAAAGAAGCAACTTTGGTAATTTCACCCCCGAAAGCAATGTGAAAATCTGTTTCCAAACGCCCAGCGACAATGATCAGCGCTTTTTCTTTTTCAAATTGGGGAAATTTTTGAGAAATCTTCATAAATTTCTCTACCAATTACTAATTATATATGAATAGTGAGTCTAATTAGTATATCGGTATACGATTCGTAATTAGTAGCATTTTAGTGGTGTTCGTGGGCTGCGTCGGCTTTAGTCGGATGGATTGTCCCATCCGCATGTTCGGCTGGAGAATAAATAGTGTAAAGCTTCATCTCCGAATCGGAGGTATTAACAATGTTATGCCGGGTGCCAGCCGGAATAACTACCGCCCAGTCGTCTTCAATGACAGTTTTTTCTCCATCCAAAATTGCCTCGCCCTTTCCCGATTCAATCCGGATAAATTGGTCAACGTTGTCATGAACCTCTTCCCCGATTTCTTCTCCGGGCAACAAACTCATCACCACCAACTGGCTGTGGGGAGCGGTAAAAAGTACTTTGCGAAAATTCTTATTATCATTTGTTTCTTTCTCTATGTTAGCGATATATCCTTTCATATTTGTAGTCAGGTTAATTATTATAACTAAATTTTACCCTTATTAACCAAAGATTTCCAATTAGCTTATGAGGATTTGGTTTGTACTGAGCTTGCCCGCAGTGAGCCTGTCGAATCTGTCGAAGCGTGGTCTATTCTTAAAGTAGTTCGGACCCCAGTAGTAAAGCAAAGCTTACTACGGGGCACAGCGCATTTCGCTCCGACGCAAGGTCGGAGCGAGAATCTGGCCAAAAATTCCGCCTGCCCGCCGAAACTTTAGTGAAGGTGGGAACCGGAGCGGAAAGGACGATTTCAAGTTTTTCTTTGGCGGCAAATTCTACTGAGAAACTATGGGCGGTTCTCCAGAAGTCGTTGAGGGTGGGCCATTCACAATAAGGTCGAGAAGATTAGCTGCGGAGTTAATGGCTCCGTACGCCTTCTCTTCACTGTTATGCAAATCAATTATTTGCGGTTCGACTTTAACATTTTCTGTCGGGTTGCCATTCACCTTAAAATTGCCGAGGTCTAGATTGGCCATTTTATCTCTTGCTGTTTCATAAAATGCGGTAGCAGATTGCATGGCACTAGCAAGATCTGGATGGGTATTTTGTGGACTACCCCACCTCTCGGCCCGCGCGTTTAATGCCTTTAGGTCATCACCGCGGCCGTTAATGACCAGTTGAAAGTGAGTTATTATTCCAACGATTTGCGCCGCTCGTGATTCAGAAACGGCAACATTGTAATTTCCACCCGCATAAGCACTTTTGGCTTTCTCAAGATGTGTCTCTGCCTCGGCTAAAGATTGCTTTGCTTGCGGAATGGTAATAGATGTTGACTGTGCGTTTGCTGTCGCTATGAAAAATGAAATTACATTGTTTGGTTTTAGAGAAGAACTTTTTGAAGTTTCGAGAGATTGGATAGTTTTTTTAAGTTCATTGACTCTATCTTGTGCGGCATTAATAGCCGAAAGTGCTTGC
>MGIN01000019.1 GCA_001793775.1 Candidatus Wolfebacteria bacterium GWA1_42_9 | reverse complement strand
CCCACTTTCTGGAGCATATGTGCTTTAAAGGTACCCAAACTCGTCCGCGTCCGATGGATATTTCTTCGGAGATGGAATCTCTGGGGGCTTCTTATAATGCTTTTACCTCCCGCGATTTGACCGGCTACTGGGCCAAAGTAGCTTACACCAAGCTGGATAAAATTTTCGATATTTTAGCCGACATGTATTTAAACCCGGTTTTTAATGAGAAAGAAATAGAAAAAGAGAAAGGGGTGATTGTTGAAGAAATTAACATGTACGAAGACCAGCCCCGGACCAAGGTTTCCGAAACTCTGGATGCTTTAATGTATGGCAATCAGCCAGCCGGCTGGAGCATTGCCGGTCCTAAGGAAAACATTCGGAAGATAGACAGAAATGATTTTTTAAAATACCGCTCGGCTCATTATCACGGCGCCAAAACAGTGGTTGTTATTGCCGGCAGGATTGATTCAAAGAAAGCAAAGGCTTTGGTGGAAAAATATTTTTCCAAAATCAAAAAAGACAAGAAAATTGCCCCTGTCAAAACTTCAGAATCTCAAAAATCTTCGGCTCTGGCTCTGGTCAAGAGAGATTTAGACCAAACCCATTTCATTTTGGGGTTAAAAGCCTTCTCTTCTTCTTCACCCAAAAAATATCCTCTCGTCCTTCTCTCCGAAATTTTGGGAGGAGGAATGAGCTCTCGTTTGTTTCAGAAAATAAGAGAGGAATTGGGAGCGGCTTATTACGTGGGCAGCTCTCCTTCTCTATTTCTCACCCATGGATACCTGGAAATTTTTGCCGGAGTCAATCACCAGAAATCAATAGTAGCCATTAAAGCTGTTTTGGAGGAATTAAGAAAAATTTTGAAAAAGGGAGTAGAAATCAAAGAACTCAAAAGAGTCAAAGATCATTTTTTGGGAACCTTTCTTCTTTCCCTGGAGACCTCCAGTGACCTGGCCTTCTTCTATGGCGAACAAGAAACGGTTTTGGGAAAAATCCAATCTCCCGAAAACGTTATCAAGAAAATATCTTTGGTAACTCAAAAAGACATCCAAAAAATCGCCAAAGAGGTTTTTGACAACCGAAAGCTGAATCTGGCCGTTATCGGACCGTACGAAAACGGCTCTGATTTTAAGAAAATTCTTAAGATCTAATCTTTTCTCAACTTTCCACTTTCCCCTGCCTGCCGGTAGGCACGGACTTTCAACTTTATACTGTTTTGTAGTATCATTTAGCTAATGGAGAAGCGGATTTTTGATGTTTCTTGGAAGACATTATGGCGCATTTTTGTGATGGTAGTTTTTGCTTTAGCGCTTTTTGCCGCCCGGGAGGTTTTGGTGATTCTTCTTCTGGCCATTATTATTTCCTCGGCTCTCTATGAACCGGTAGCTTATCTGGAAAGAAAAAAAATTCCCCGTCTTTTGAGCATCCTTACCATTTTTCTGGTAGGCGCGGGGATTTTGGGGTTGGTTCTTTATGCCCTGGTTCCTATCGCCTCCATTCAGCTCAAATACCTACTAACCAATATTGACTCTCTTAAACTCCCTCTTTTGGATTTCTTGGGTTCGTCAGAGGCTGTTGCTCAACTGGACCAGGCCATCAGCAACTTTCTCTCCGGAATTTTCTCCGGTGGGGAAGGACTTAACTGGTTTTCTTCCCTGATGGGGAACATTATTTTTGCCTCCATTGTTCTGATTCTTTCTTTCTATCTGACTTTGAGCCGGGACGGGGTGGAAAGATTCATCCGGGCAGTTTTTCCGGCTAACCAGGAAGATTATGCAGTTGATCTTTTTATTCGCACCCGGAAGAAACTCTCTCGTTGGCTTTCGGGGCAATTGATTATCAGTTTCATTGTCGGCTCTTTGGTTTTTGTCGGTCTTCTGGCGGTTGGTTTGGACTATGCTCTGGTTCTAGCAATCTTGGCGGCGGTTTTGGAATTGATTCCCTATGTCGGTCCGATTACGGTGGGTATCATCGCTTTTTTGGTCACCCTACCTCAATCTCTAACAACCGCCTTTCTGGTGGTTTTGATATTTTTTGTGATTCAACAGATAGAAAACCACGTTCTCTCTCCTTTTGTTATGAGCCGGGCCATCGGTATTGATCCAGTGGCAATCGTTATTGCCATGCTGGCCGGAACTCAAATTGCCGGTTTTGTCGGAATCATTCTGGCGGTTCCAGTGACAATCATTCTGCAAGAAGTGGTTGAGGATTGGGCGGCTCGCAAAAAGAAACCAACAGCCAACGACTGACAATCAACGACCTACGACCGGCGATACGCAATTTATCCCAACCCTCCGATTGCTGTTGTTTGTGGCTTGTTGTAGGTCGTAAGTTAATTTTTTATGAAAGAAAAATTTTATATTACCACTACCATTCCCTACGTTAATGACCAACTCCACATTGGCAATACTTTAGAGTTTATTCAGGCTGATGTTTTGGCTCGTTACGCTCGGGCTCAGGGGAAAGAGGTGTTTTTTCTGACTGGCGCCGATGAACACGGAATCAAAATTGCTCGAACCGCCGCCGCCAAGGGACTAACCCCCCAAAAATTTGTTGATCAAAACAGTCGGGCCGCTAAAAATCTCAAAAAACCCTTGAATCTCTCCTGGGACGATTTTATCAGGACAACCGATAAGAAAAGACACTGGCCGGGAGTTTTTAAAATATGGGGAGAACTGAAAAATTCGGGCGATATCTATAAAAAAACCTATCGGGGAATGTATTGTTCGGGGTGCGAGGCTTTTTTGACCGATAAAGATTTGATTGGTGGCCAGTGTGCCATCCACAAAAAAGAACCGGAGTTGGTGGAAGAAGAAAATTATTTTTTTCGTCTCTCGATTTATAGCAAAACCTTAAAAGACAGGATTGAGAGTGGAGAATTTAAAATATTCCCTCAAGAAAGGGCCAACGAAATACTAACTTTGATAGAAAATGGGTTAGAAGATGTCAGTTTTTCCCGCCCCAAAGAAAAACTTTCCTGGGGAATTCCCGTTCCCGGAGACGATTCTCAGATTATTTATGTTTGGGCTGATGCGCTAACCAACTATATTTCGGCTTTGGGTTATGGCCGGGACGATAAAAATTTCCAAAAATGGTGGCCAGCCGACGTTCAGGTTTTGGGAAAGGACGTTTCTCGTTTTCACACCGCCATCTGGCCGGCAATGCTTTTGTCGGCAAAACTTCCCCTGCCTCAAAAAATGTTTATTCACGGACACATTAGTATTAATGGCCAGAAAATTTCCAAATCTTTGGGGAACGTTATTTATCCTCAAGACTTAGTCAAGCAATACAGCACCGATGCGGTTCGCCACTACTTTTTGAGTGAAATTTCTCCTTTTGGAGACGGAGATTTTTCTCTCGGAAGATTCAAAGAAAGATATAACGCTGATTTAGCCAAGGGATTGGGCAATTTTTTTTCGCGAGTGACAACCGTTGCCCGCCGATTTGGAAAGATAAAAAACAATTTCTCCTTGACCGAACTTTTTATTGAACAAAAAATAAAAACCATTCAAAAGAACGTGGATAGGCATCTGGGAGAATTTCGTTTTAACAATGCTTTGTCCGAAATTTGGTCTTTAATTTCTCTGGGAGACCAATATATCAACGGACAAAAACCCTGGGACGAAAGCGAGAGCGAAGTGAAAAGAGAAAAGGCACTCTTTAATCTTTTGATGATTTTGAATGCGGTGGCGGTGCTTCTAGCTCCATTTCTTCCCGAAACTTCTAAGAAAATCACCTCCAGCATTTCCTTGAAAGGTAAAATGGCAAAAATAAAAAAAATTTCCAATTTGTTTCCTCGCTTGGAATAGTTTTTATGGATATAAAAGTCGTTGATGCTCATACTCACGTCCAGTTTGAACAGTACGACAAGGACAGGGACGAAGTTATCAAAAGAGCTTTGGATAATAGAATCGGGATGATAAACGCCGGAGCCGATTTGAAATCGTCGCAGGACGCGGTTGATTTAGCACATAAATATGAGGGTCTTTGGGCGACAGTTGGTATTCATCCCACTGAGACACAGACACACCCAGACAGCGGCGCGGATAAGTCCGAATTTATCAGCGAAAATCAGCTTTCGAATCAGCGTGAATCAGCGATGCGCGAGATTGAAAAACTCGCGCATGATAAGAAGGTGGTTGGTATCGGAGAGTGTGGATATGATCTCTACAGGAACAAAGGCGAAGAAGTTGAAAAAATCCAAAAAGAATTATTTATCAAACACATCCAGCTTTCTAATCGGACTAGAAAACCCTTGGTTATTCACTGCCGGGAGGCGTTTAACGAGACGTTTAAAACGCTTGAGGAACATAAAAACCTTCTTCTTCTGGAAGCGGGGATTTTTCATTTCTTTACCGGCAGGTTAAAGGAAGCAAAAAAAACCATTGAACTTGGTTTTTCTTTCACCTTCGGAGGGCTTATCACCTACAGCCGGGAATTTGATGAAGTGATAAGATCTATTCCCTTAGAAAGAATTTTAGTGGAAACCGATGCTCCTTTTGTTACCCCCGCTCCTTTCCGCGGCCAGAGAAACGAACCGGCTTATGTGACGGAGGTTGTTGATAGTTTGTCGGAGGTGTATAAAAGAGATAGAGAAGAAATGGCCAAAATAGTTTTAGAAAATACTCGGAGAGTTTTTAATTTGTTTTGATTAGGAGTATAATATTTTTATGAAACAAACAACCGAACAAAAAAAAGGGAAAAAATCAATTACTATTATAGAACTTCTGGTCTCTATGGGAATTATTGCTGTTCTGGCCGGAATGATGAGTTTAAATGTCAATCCATCTGAATTCTTGCGCCAATCTCGGGATGCCCAGAGAATTTCCGATGTTAAAAATCTGGATATTAACATCAGTCGAGTTAAATTTTCTTCAAAAACCTTCTCTTTAGGTCAACCCAACATTATTTATCTTTCCCTAGTAGATACTTCTGTCACCTGTAGTAACCTCAATCTCCCTGAACCGCCAACAGGATATTCTTACCACTGTGTAACTGCCTCCGATTTAAATAATGTTGATGGCACCGGCTGGTTGCCAATTGACTTCTCTGAAACGGGACTTTTGGCGGGAATGGCGGTTCTACCGACCGATCCGGTAAATAGCGCTGACTCCGGATTCTATTATCTCTACTCGGTTGACGGAGAGAGCGACTACACGGTGGTGGCTAGCAGTTTGGAGAGCGACAAATATGACATTGCCGGAGATAAAGACCAGACCTCGACCGATGGCGGAGAAGATGACTATGCCTATGAGAAAAAAGAATCGGATTTTGACGGAGAGACGGATAATAACATTGTAGTTAATACCAACGTCAATCATTTAGATAATAGCTACTCTCCCGGATGGGACACTAACTTAAACGGCTTCCAAAAACCCAGTTACGGTTTTTCTTGGGGGTACAACGATTCCGTTCCCAATCCTTCCATCGGTTATCACGGACATGTTTCCGCCGATTGCGGCGTCGGTCATTCGGGATGTGTTGAGTTTATCGATAAAAATACCCAGTACGGACACCCCCATCGCTTACAGGAGATATATCAAACCTGGCAGAATCCCGGAATTGTTTTTGGTTGGCGGACGGGAACAGTTGTTCGGGTAAAGTTTATGGCCCAAACGGACGACAAATCAAAAACTCCCCGCTTCGGGCTGTTCCACTGGTCTAATAATCAGGGAGCTTATATTTTTGACACTGACATTGTTAGTAAAACAGTACCTAATAAAAAGAAATGGGAAAAAATTACCCATGAATTTACTGTTACCAGCGACTGGGAAACAGATGCTCATGACATAACCTTGTATCTCTACGGCAACGACGGAGAGGAAGGAACCTTGTGGTTAGACAATATTCAGGTGGAGTATTTGAATCCATAAAATCTCTCCCACGTTTTAACTTTGTTTTACTCTTAACCCTGTTAGAGGTAGAAACGCGCTGCAAGCCATCACGACCTCTAGTAAGGTTGACAAATACCCCCCCGGGGGTATTATTAGTTTACAATATGAAAACCACAAAAGACAAAATAATTCGCCGGCTGAAAATAATTGAGGGCCAAGTGCGAGGAGTTCAAAAAATGGTTGAAAAAGACACTTACTGTATTGATGTCATTACCCAAACGTCGGCAGCTAAACAGGGACTTTCTAACCTGGAAGATTTGCTTTTGGAAAGACATCTGGGCAGTTGCGTCTTGAACCAGGTTAAATCGGGTCAGGCCGACAAAGCCAAAAAAGAAATATTAAAGGTCTACAAACTCAAAAGGGTTTAAAGTTTTATAACATGAATAAAAATTATTTATTTATAGTTTTGGCGGTAATTTTAGTGGGAGTGGGAATCTATTTTTCCTCTTCTGATCCTGTTGTCAACAGCCAAGGGAAGATAGAAACATCTCATCTTTCTTATGACTTTGGTCAAGTAATAATGAACGCCGGAGACGTTGAACACCGCTTTGTTTTAGAAAATAAAAGCGACCAGTCGATCATTCTTGGAGATATTTCAACCTCCTGTATGTGCACCACCGCCTTTTTAGAATATGAAAGGGGAAGTATTGGTCCCTTCGGAATGAGCGGCCATGATATAAAAAAAACAGCCAATTTTACCGTGGAGCCAGGAAAATCGGTTGACTTGAGAGTTATTTTTGACCCGGCGGCTCATGGGCCATCGGGTACCGGCTTCACTGAGAGGAATATATATGTAAATACAAATTCTCAAATCCAGCCGCAGATAGTTTTTAAAATAAATGGAATGGTGAATTTGTAAAACCAGAGTTGGTGAATGAATAGATAAAATTATGAACAGATTCCTTTTTTTTATTTTCGGAATGATATTGGCAATTGTCTTGATTGGAGGAGTAACTTATATTGGAGCCAATTTTGGAAATAAGCGTGAGCTGACCACAACCAATCTTTCTAATTCCGAGAACTTAATCAATACTGCTGGTAGCTACTCTTTTGAAACCAATCTCAAAACCCTTGGTTTTTCTAAAGAGCTGACGGAAAACGGGGTTTTTGATTCGGGAAAATATCAGTTGCTTGCCGGTTCTTTGTCGGTGGAAGAAAGAAAAATTTTTGAATCCTCCGGCAATGAAAAAATTATCATTACTCCTCAAAATAATCAGCTCTATTTAAATTTGCTGTGGGGATTGGGACTGGCTCAAGAAAATATTTATTTGGAGGAGTTGAAAAATCTGGAAAACCAAGGGCGGTTGGGGCAATTAGCTTCTACCGGAGGGTGGAATATTGCTCAAGGAGATGCCACTCTTCATTTTATCAGACATAACATCTTGAATCTTTCTTTGGAACAGCAAAGGCGCGTGGCTAACATCGCCGCCACCATTTACCGCCCCTGTTGCGGTAACAGCGCCCGTTTTGCCGACTGCAACCATGGGATGGCAATGTTGGGGGTTGTTTCTTTGGCTGTCTCACAGGGGCTCTCTGATGAGGAAATTTACAGAACGGCTCTTGGGTTTAACTCGCTTTGGTTCCCTTCCCAATATGATCAAATGGCACAGTATTTTAAGATTTTTGAAAAGAAGGAGACGAACCAAGTTAATCCCAAAACTGCCCTTTCAGCCAAATTTTCCAGCGGTCAAGGATTTTCACAGAACGTAGCCAAACCCCTAGTATTATTAAACAATCCATCGGGCGCTTCCGGGTCTGGGGGAGACAGCTGTTCACTCTAAAATTATGTTTATTATTTCTATCTTAGGTTCTTTTCTTGGCGGAATGGCAGCGCTTTTTGCCCCTTGTTGTGTGACCATTCTCTTTCCTCTCTATTTAGGAACAATTTTCAAACAAACATCGCGTGTTTTGCTGATGACAGCAATCTTTGGTTTGGGTATAGCGATTGTTTTGTTACCGATTAGTTTGGGAGTCAGTTTCCTGGCAGAATTTTTCCATAATTATCATCAAGAGTTTTATGTTTTTGGTGGAATAATGCTCCTTCTGGTGGGATTGGCACTGGTTTTTAAAATAAAAATGCCTATGCCTCGTTTTAAACAACCCCAAATTTCTCAAGATGGCAAAATAGGTTTATCCAGCGCTTTTGGGTTAGGGATTTTTTCCGGCATTGCCAGCGCCTGCTGTGCTCCGGTGCTGGCGGGAAGCCTGACCCTAGCTATCATTTCCGGAACTTTTTTGAAGGCATTTGTGGTTAGTATGTTTTATGTTTTGGGAATGGTGGCGCCGCTTTTTATAATGGCTTTTTTCTGGAAGAAATTGAAACTTTCCGATTTGAAAATTTTTGGAGGGGGAAGATTGAAAATTATTGCCGGGGCAATCTTTGTTTTGGTGGGCATTATGATTTTTTATCTGGGCATTACCGGCAATGAGTGGTGGGCGCCCCAGTGGCAAACTGGGCTCGCTGATTGGTTAAAAGATTTTAGTCAAAACATGGTGAATATTTTTAAATAGGATGATTAAAAAAGTTTTTGGGATAAAGGGTATGGACTGCGCTTCCTGCGCGGCCGCCATAGAAAAAGCGGTTAGTAAAATTGAGGGCGTTAAAAACGCCTCAGTTAATTTTGCCTCCGATAAGCTTTTTGTTGACTGCAATAATGAAGTTGATGATCAGAAAATTATCAATGCCGTTGAAGAAAGTGGCTATAAAGCAATAAGCGAAAACAGCACTTATCATCACAACCACAGTTTCCCCTCCCAAATTTTGTCTGACAAAACTTGGGAGGGCGAGCATAACCATGCCAAGATGGAAAGCGATGCGGAATTTGGGACTCTCAAGAAAAAACTGTGGTTTGGAACAGTTGTTTCTTTAATTGTTTTGTTTTTAAGTTTTGGCGGTCAATTTAAGACGTTCGTCCCGGAAAAATTATCCTTTTTAATTCTTCTTTTAATCTCAACTCCTGTTGAATTCTGGGTAGGCAAACAATTCTGGCGGGGAATGTATTATGAATTTAAGAGTTTAAGACCAGGAATGGACAGTTTAGTGGCCCTGGGAACAGGCGCTGCCTATTTTTTTAGCGCCATTATTGTTTTTTTAGAAATTATAAATTATAAATTGGAAATTGCCGACGGGGTCGGCCTGGAACCCTATTTTGACGTGGCTGTTGTTGTTACTACTTTTATAATTTTAGGAAAATACCTTGAAGCCAGAGCTAAAGGTTCGGCGTCAGAAGCTATAAAAAAACTTCTTAAACTCCAGGCGGTTATCGCTCATCATGTTGGAGAAAACGGGGAAATCCACGACATTGATATAAACCAAGTTAAAATCGGCGACATTCTTTTGGTTAAACAAGGAGAAAAAGTTCCGGTTGACGGGATAATTGTGGAGGGGCAGGTGTCGTTGGACGAATCAATGGTTACCGGAGAATCTCTCCCGGTTGATAAAAAAACTGGAGACAAGGTAACTGGGGCCACCATAAACAAAAGCGGTATTTTTAAAATGAGAGCCGAGAAAGTGGGAAGTGAAACGTTTCTCTCCCAAATTGTCAGAATTGTTCAGGAAGCCCAGGCCTCAAAGGCGCCTATCCAAAAATTAGCCGATAAAATTACTCAAATTTTCGTTCCTATTGTTCTGGCTATTTCAGTCATAACTTTTATTATTTGGTTTTCCGTTGGCCCCGAACCGAAAATTTCCTACGCCTTAATTAACGCCGTGGCGGTTTTGATTGTTGCCTGTCCCTGCGCTTTAGGGTTAGCGACGCCTATCGCGGTGATTACTGGAACGGGCAAAGGGGCGGAGAATGGAATTATTATTAGAAACGCCCAGGCCTTGGAGACGGCGGGAAAAACCCATACCGTCATTCTAGATAAGACTGGAACCATCACGGAAGGAAAACCCTCTGTTACCGACATCGTCAGCGTCAGTCAGCGTGATAATCAGCGTCAGTTCGCGCTGTTGCAGATTGCCGCGAGTCTAGGAACACACACAACCCATCCTCTGGACAAGGCCGTGGTGGACAAAGCCAAAGAAGAAAAAATGTCTCTTCTGGCGGTGGAAAATTTTGAGCAGATAACCGGAAAGGGACTAAAAGGGAAGATAGGCGGTCAGAACTATCTTTTTGGAAACAGGAAACTCATTGAAGAATCGGGGGCGAGTATTAATCAGGAGACCGAAAATAAAATAGATGAACTCAATAATCAGGGGAAAACCGCTTTAATTTTGAGCGGCGAGAAATCCATTCTTGGTATTATTGGAATAGCCGACACCCTAAAGGAAACCGCGACGCAAACGATTGAAAAATTAAATGAGATAGGAAT
>MGIN01000018.1:11189-14508 GCA_001793775.1 Candidatus Wolfebacteria bacterium GWA1_42_9 | reverse complement strand
TTCTTCCCGAACCGCCGCACTCGCCGCAGATTTTTTTGGGAGACTGACCGGACCCAAAACACTTATCACACTCCCTGACCTGGACAAAACTCCCAAAAAAAGAGCTGTGCTGATGTCTTATCTTCCCCGAACCGCTGCAAGCTTTACACTTTTCCAGACCGGCGTTTCTGTCATAGCCCAACCCGGAGCAATGTTTGCATTTAACAAAAATCCTAAAAGAAATATCTTTTTTGACGCCGAAAAAAACCTCTTTGAGGGTGATATCCAAAACTACCTGAATATTACTCCCCTTGCGCTTTCCTTGATGAGCGGTTCTTCCTCCAAAAAAACTTCCAAAGACGTCTTCAAAGCCTCCCAGATTGGAAAAATCAAATCCTTCAAAATTAATTCCGCCAAAAGGCCCCCAGGCCTCTTCAAATCCGGAAGCATCAAAACCTCGACCATCAAAGGTTTTTCCATAGCGGTCATATTGAACTCTCTTCCTTTTGTCGGAAAGAACCTGATAGGCCTCGTTAATTTCCTTAAATTTTTTCTCGTCTCCCCCGCTCTTGTCAGGATGGTATTGATGAGCCAATCGGCGGAAGGCTTTCTTAATTTCTTCTTCGGAAGCGCTTCTGGAGACACCCAAAATTTCGTAGTAATCCTTCATATACTAAAGCGTAGCGATGCCAATATACTAATCTGCCAATGATACGAATTACTTATTTGTATAATTAGTACTTTCGTATATTGGTATCGATACTATGGCAGTACTATTTTTTCTTTGCTCTGAGATTCAAAAACCAAGGCACCAAACCCAAAAACCATCAGAAGCTCGTAGAGAATAAAAGCCAGAGCAGTAGCAATCAAACGGATGAAAGGAGAAAGAGCTTGAACGGTCAGGAAAAGAAGAAAAGCAAAGACGCCGATTAGAAGATTTCTTGATTCTTTTTTAAGTCCGTTAATTTTAGAAAGAAAACCATCATAGAGGGCAACGGAGAGCTTTGCGTCGGGATTAATGGAAATACCAAAAATGGATTTAAACTGCTGTTGAAAACCGGCAATTGATCTTTCGGTCAATTCTTTTTGGGCCAGAGAAACCACAGGCCCGATCAAAGAAGGCTGGTTTTTAATCTGGTCGGCGACCAGGCGGGTGCTGATTTCCCTCAGGCTCAGAGAAAAGTCCAAGTCCCCCATCAACGGTTTTAATATTTTTGAAGAGGCGCTGAGAGTGCCCTCAAAAAGGCCCCGGGAAATCAAGGGATTATTTTCGTCCAAATCTCTGTCAGAAAAAGCGCTGTAAAAAAAGACAGCCGCCACCAGAGCCAGGGAGAGAATTACTTTTGATAAAACCGTCCGCCCGATTCCGAAAAACCTGATTTTAATCGAACTTTCCAGCTCCGCTCTTCCTGCTAAAACAGCCGACAAGAAGAGAATAATCGTTACCAGGCCGCTTAAAGCCACTATCAGATTGAAAGCCGGCAGAAAAACAACAAAAAAAGCCAGGGCGCTCAAAACAACGATAGCCGCCAAAAGCCCTTTCTTTTCAATAAACAGAGTAACCAGAAGAAAGAGAGCCAAAAAAATAACCGAACAGGCGAGAAGAACGAGAGAAGATTTCAGATTTAACCCCGAAAAATCAAAAAATGATTTGTCAGCAAAATATCCGGTGAAGAAGGCGGCTATCACCACCAGCACCGACAAAATAGAGGCCTTCCAGTAGGAAAAGCGTCCTTGGTAAATACTGCTCTTGGCTTCTTGGGAAATTTGAGAAGGCAACATGCCAATTTTATTTGTGAACGAAGTGAACAACTATAAAATTGAGCATCCCGCCCTCCTCGCGAGGGCGGGGTGAAACTTTTTATAGTTAACAATTTATTCGCTTTGCTCCAAATTATTAAATAGAAGTTTTATTTTACTCTTTCGATTGTTCTTCTCCGGTATCGCCGGAGGATGGTTCTTCTTTTTGATTATACATTCCCTTGCCGATATTTTGAAGCTCCGAGGAAAGCTCGCTGAGTTTTGATTGAATGGTTTCCCGGTCATTGCTCTCCAAAGATTTCTTTAAATCTTCTATTTTTTGGGAAATAGATTCTTTTGTTTGGGGAGGAATTTTGTCTTTCCACTCTTCCAGATTTTTTTGAGCCAGATAGATAATCTGCTCGGCCTGATTTTTCGTTTCCACCAGTTCTTTTTTCTGTCTGTCTTCCTCGGCATGAGCGACCGCTTCCTGTTTAAGTTTTTCTACCTCATCTTTAGAAAGCTGGGTAGAGGCCTCAATTTTTACCGACTGAACTTTGCTGGTAGCTTTGTCTTTGGCAGAAACGTGCAGGATACCGTTGGCGTCAATATCAAAAGTAACCTCAATTTGAGGAAGGCCGCGGGGAGAGGGCGGAATACCGTCCAAAATGAATCTGGCCAACGTTTTGTTATCGGTAGCCATTGGTCTTTCCCCCTGAAGAACGTGAATTTCAACCGATGTCTGGTTGTCGGCAGCTGTGGAAAAAATCTGAGAACGGGAGGTGGGAACAGTGGTGTTTTTCTCTATGATGGGAGTAAAAACGCCTCCCAAGGTTTCTATCCCCAGAGAAAGAGGAATAACATCCAGTAAAAGAACGTCTTTAACGTCTCCCTGGAAAATACCGGCCTGGACAGCGGCGCCAACAGCTACCACTTCGTCGGGATTGATGCCTTTGTGAGGTTCTTTGCCAAAGAGAGATTTAACTTTTTCCTGAATCAGGGGCATGCGGGTCTGGCCGCCAACCAAAATTATTTCATTGACATCGGAAAGAGAAAGTCCCGAATCCTTAACCACTTGCTTGACGATGTCAACGGACTTATCAACCAGTTTAACTACTAATTCTTCCAATTTCGCCCGGGTTAGCTTCATTAAGAAATGTTTGGGACCGTTGGCGTCGGAAGTGATATAAGGAAGGTTAATTTCCGCCTCCACTACCGTTGACAATTCGTGTTTGGCTTTTTCAGCAGCTTCTTTGAGACGCTGAAGAGCCAAGGGATCTTTAGATAAATCAATTCCTTCGTTTTTCTTATACTCATTTACCAGATAATCCATAATAATCTTGTCTATGTCATCTCCCCCCAAATGAGTGTCCCCACCGGTGCTCTTGACTTCCACCACATCATCCCCTATTTCCAGAACGGAAACGTCAAAAGTTCCTCCGCCAAAGTCATAAACGACGATTTTTTCGTTCTTTTGGCGATTCAGTCCGTAAGCCAGAGCGGCGGCAGTCGGCTCGTTAATAATGCGGCGGACCTTAAGGCCGGCAATCTCACCGGCGTTTTTGGTGGATTGGCGCTGAGAATCATCAAAATAGGCGGG
>MGIN01000018.1:7451-11153 GCA_001793775.1 Candidatus Wolfebacteria bacterium GWA1_42_9 | reverse complement strand
ATAATTTTCGGCGTCAGCTTTAAGTTTGGCTAAAATCATCGCTGAAATTTCTTCGGGCTTATACCATTTAACCTGCCCTGAACCGGCTGAAGGGTCTCCTATTTTAACTTCCACTCCTCCCGAAGACGATGCTTGCATATCAAAAGGAAGCCATTTGGCGTCATGTTGAACCTCTTTGTCGGAAAATTTTCTTCCGATGAGACGCTTGACCGAAAAAATAGTGTTTTTGGGGTTGACCACCGCCTGGCGTTTGGCCAAAAGCCCGACCAATCTTCCACCGGATTTACTGACAGCCACTACCGAAGGCGTTGTCCGGTTGCCTTCAGCGTTTTCCAAAACCTTAGGCTCTCCGCCTTCGACAATAGCCATCGCCGAATTGGTCGTGCCTAAATCAATACCCAGTATCTTTGCCATAATAATTTTTAAAATTAATTTCTAATTTCCAATATCTAATTTCCAATGAAATGATTTAATTCCTAAATTGGACATTTTGAATTTTCATTGGAAATTGGTAATTAGTTATTGGTAATTTTTATTTAGCCACTTTCACTCTCGCCGGCCGGATTAACTTCCCGTTTAACATATATCCTTTCTCCACCTCTTCAACAATTGTTCCGGAGGGTTTATCCGATTCAACCGAGACAACGGCATCGTGCACCGATGGATCGAAGTTCTGTCCGACGGAAACCGAAAGTCTTTCCAGTCCGTAACTTTTGAGAGCATCTTCCAGTTGTGAACGAATTAGATAAATCCCCTTTTCCGCCTTAGACTCCCCTCCCAAAGAAGCGATGGACAAATCAAAACTATCGAGAACCACAATCAAATCCCTTATTATTTGCTCATTAGCGAACCTGACCAGGGCTTCAAAGCGTTTGGCTTCGTCCTTTTTGTAGTTAATCAAATCGGCCTTGGTTCTCTTCCAGCCGTCAAGATATTCGTCTCTTTCCTTTGCCAGTTTGTCACTCTCGGAAACTTTTCCAGCTTGGCTGGCTGGAGTTGCGTCTTTATTTTTTGCTTCCTCTTCTTTTTTTTCCGGTTCGTCCATGTTTTTAAAAATTCAATTACCTTTTAATTATTTTTGAATACCAAACAAGATAATATTACCCCATCTCCTTTTTTGTCAAGTATTTCACGATCGTGAGACACTTAGCAAACAGGAACATCAGCAACTTACTACATTAGTTTGCGGAGACTGCCCGCCCTGGTGATTTGAAATATTTCAATATAATCTCCCAGTTTCAGATTCTTAATGTCTTCTAAAAAATCTTTGGGAATGCCGTCCTTACCCGTCCAGACGCTTTTGTGGATCATTTCAAAGCCGATGGATCTTAGGGCACATCTTAACCAATCTCTTTTGTTTCTTTCTTTTTCGGGAATATCAAAAGTAAAGATAGTAACTCCTTTGTTTTCGGAAACTGGAGAATTCCCGTATTTGGGAGAAGGCAGGGCCTTTTCAATGGAAGTTTTTAAATTTTCCAGTTTGTCTTTTCCCTTACCGGTAATTTTGATAAAAACACTTTGGGAAACCATTGTTTTTCTAACCAGACCGTCGCGCTCCAGATAACTAACCAGAGCATAGAACCTCCTGGACATCTGTCTTTGCTCCTCCTTTTCTCTCTTTTCACTTTCTTCCCATTCGTCCAATTCTTTTTTTGGTTCATCAGCCCGGCGAAGACCGCGGTCAATGCCGTCAAAAAGATAGTTGTCCAGAAGATCAACCATTCCGTCTTTACCCTCCTCCAAAGCGGAAAGAATTTTAAACATCAGTTCACCTCTCATTGTTTTGATTGTTTTGACGATAATTATACTCATGTCCCTTGCTTTGTCAAGTATCTCACGATCGTGAGATACTTGACAAAACGACTTTTCCCGTCTTTTTTCAGATTTTCCACTCTTCCCCCGGCGACCATTTCTCTTTTTTTATCTATTTCCACCGGCCGAAAAAAGCCTTATAATGACTGATATAATACTTAATAAAAAACAGCATGCTTATCAAAAAAGGAAAAGTAAAGTGGACTCATCTTTTTCAACCAACCGACAAAGAGCTGGAGTCATTAAGAAAAGAATACGGATTCCATCCGATTATTATTGACGAACTGAGAAACCCTTCGGCCCGCTCGAAAGTGGAGATATACGGGAATTACATGTTTATCGTTTATCACCTGCCGATTTTTGACCGGGGCGAAATGGTCTCCAAAAAAGGAGAGGTTGATTTTCTCATCACCAAAGACTCGGTGATTTCGGTCGTCTACCAGAGCCTGGAACCGATTGAAACTATTGAAAAAAAGATAGACGCGGACACCCATTACAAAGAAAGAGTGCTGGGAGGAGATACCGCCCGCCTGCTTTATTACCTGATTGAGACCTGCCTTATTTTCAGTTTGCGACAATTAAGACACATCGATGAAAAAATTGAAGACGTCCGTAATGAAATTTTCAAAAACAGGGAAAAGGAAATGCTTAAAAGAATTTCTTACATCAAAAGAGACCTTTTAAGCTACTACCTGATAACTAAATCTCAAATCAGCATCTTTAACTCCCTTAACAAGGTAGGCAACGACTTTTTCGGGGAGAAGTCAAAAATTTATTTCTCCGACCTGGAAGGAGATTTCCTGAAAATTCTTCAGCTTTGCGAAAACTATAAAGAAACGGTAGAGGCCTTCGAAAACCCCAACTCTCAGCTTCTGACCATCAAAACCAATGAAGTTGTCCAAAGATTTTCGGTGCTGGCTTTTATGACCTTTCCTTTAATGGTGGTCTTGGCCCTTCTGGCAATTGACACTCATTCCCGACCGCTAATCGGAAAAACGCCAAATGACTTTTGGATTCTGGCGGGAATCATCTTAATTTTGGCAGTAACCATGGGAGTGATTTTCAAGAGAAAGAAATGGCTGTAATGAGCTACCAATTACTAATTTTGTACTAATATACGAATAATAACCGATTAGTATATTCGTAAGTGATTCGTAATTAGTAGAAAAATCATGTTGCTTTATAATACCCTGACAAGAAAAAAAGAGATTTTAAAACCGCTGAAAGGCAAGACGGTGAAGTTTTACGCCTGCGGACCGACGGTTTACAACCGAGCTCATATCGGAAATTTGAGAACCTATCTTTGGGAAGATATTCTAATAAGAACCCTGGAATATCTCGGTTTTTCGGTCAGACAGGCGATGAACATTACCGATGTCGGACATCTGACTTCGGACGAAGATACCGGCGAGGACAAGCTGGAAGTAGGAGCCAAAAGAGAAGGTATTTCTCCCCTGGCAGTTGCCAGAAAATACGAAAAGAAATTTTTTGAGGACTTAAAAAAACTGAACATCAAAAAGCCGTCCAAAATCGCCCGCGCCACTGAAACCGTCAAAGATCAAATCGCTATTATTAAAGTACTGGAAAAGAAGGGTTTAACTTATCGGAGCAGACAAGCCGTCTATTTTAACACCTCCAAATTAAAGAATTACGGAAAATTAAGCCCCCAGAAAAGCAGCCAGAAGATAACCGGCGCCCGCCAAGAGGTGGTGATAGACAAAGAAAAGAAAAATCCCCAGGATTTCGTCCTCTGGTTTTTTTTGGAAGGAAAATACAAAAATCACATTCTCCGATGGCCTTCCCCCTGGGGAGAAGGATTTCCCGGATGGCACATCGAGTGTTCGGCTATTTCCCGAAAACTTCTGGGACAACCTTTTGATATTCACTGCG
>MGIN01000018.1:4342-7420 GCA_001793775.1 Candidatus Wolfebacteria bacterium GWA1_42_9 | reverse complement strand
CAATGAAATTGCCCAAAGCGAGGCCGCCTTCGGCACTCCCCTGGCTAAAATTTGGCTGCACGGAGAATTTTTGGTGGTGGAAGGAGAGAAAATGAGCAAGAGCAAAAATAATTTCTTTATTTTAGACGATTTGGGAGAAAAAGGTTTTGGGCCGATGGATTTTAGATATTTGTCTTTGCTAGGACATTATCAGTCGCCGCTTAATTTTACCTGGAAAGGAATAGAAGCGGCCAAAAATGCCCTAAGCGGTATAAAACAAATACTAAAGTCAGTGGAAGTTTACCCCTTAAAAATAAAAGGTATTCAAGATATAAAAAAATACAAAGAAAAATTCTCCCAGGCCATCGGCGACAATCTAAATACTCCTCAAGCCCTGGCGGTACTTTGGGAAGCAATCAGAGATGAAAAAATCGGTCTTAAAGACAAGAAAAGGTTGATTTTGGATTTTGACAAGGTTTTGGGTCTAAATCTCAAGAAAGAGACAGCTGCTTCCCTTCCCCAAAAGATTAGAAAAATAGCCATTCGAAGAGAAGGAGTAAGAAGAAATAAACAGTTTATTCAGGCCGACGTCTTGCGAAAAGAAATTGAAGCTCTAGGATATAAAGTAGACGATACAGCTTTGGGACCGATAATTCTGAAACAGTAAAATCCAAATTACAAAAATGGCTGAAATCAAATTACCGCCACAAGATTTAGACGCGGAGAAATCCGTCCTGGGATCCTTGATGATAGACAAGAACGCCATTTCCAAGGTGGCCGATATTTTGTCTTCCCAGGATTTTTACGCTTCCGCTCACCAAAAAATTTACCGGGCTATTCTGAATTTATTCAATAAGAATGAACCGATTGATATCTTAAGCGTCACCAGCGTCTTAAAAACAGAAAAAGAGATAGAAGAGGTCGGCGGATCGTCTTATCTGGGAGATTTAATTAACGTCGTTCCGTCTTCGGCTCACATCGGACACTACGCCAAGATTGTCAGAGAAAAAAGGGTTCTCAGGGATTTGATTAGCATCTCATCCGAATTGCAAGAGATGGTTTTTGAGAAAGGAACCAGCGCCGAAAACCTGATAGACCAGGCAGAGCAAAAGATATTTTCTGTTTCCCTAAAATCGTCAGACAGGAATTTTATCCCCATCAAAGAAGAATTGAAAGAGGCCTACGAAAGAATGGAAAAATTGCACCAGGGAGAGAAGAGGTTAAGAGGAGTAACCACCGGTTTTGATGACTTGGACAACTATCTTTCCGGATTCCAGCGGTCGGACCTGATTATTTTAGGAGCCAGGCCTTCTTTGGGAAAAACAACTTTAGCTTTGGACATTGCCCGGGCGGCGGCCTCCAAAGGAGGAGTGCCGGTGGGCATTTTCTCCATTGAAATGTCCAGAGAACAAATCGTTGACCGCTTGATTGCCGCCGAAGCCCAAGTCCCCTTGTGGCGCTTAAGAACCGGAAGACTAAGCGCCGATATTGACTTTGAGTTGATTCAAGGGGCTTTAGACCGTCTTTCCCGGGTGCCGATTTTTATAGACGACTCTCCTGCTCCCAATATTATGCAGATTCGTTCCATTGCCCGCCGCCTGCAAGCCGAGCACGGGCTGGGTCTTTTGATTATCGACTATGTTCAGCTGATTATGTCGTTAAATAACTCCGACAATATCGTTCAACAGTTTACTGAAATCAGCCACGGCTTAAAATCTCTGGCCAAGGAATTAAACATTCCCATTTTGGCCGTCTCCCAGTTGAATAGATCGGTTGACCAAAGAGACATAAAAGTTCCCCGCCTTTCGGACTTGAGAGAAACCGGTTCCTGGGAACAAGACGCGGATGTGGTTCTTTTGATTTATCGCAAGGACCGGGATCGTTTGGAGCCGGCATTGGAAGAAGAAAATACGACATCGATTATCATCGCCAAACACCGCAACGGACCGACGGGAACAGTGGATGTTAAATTTGATCCGGAGAAAGTGACCTTCCGGCCGATAGAGAAGAAGAAGGTAATGGCGGAGGAATTCTAAAGTTTTTGTCTCCGATTCCTATCGGAGGTACAAAAAGTTTACCCCATTAGATGAAAATTATGCATTACGTGTATGTTTTGAAAAGTTTAAAGGATAAAGAATTGTATGTAGGAAGAACAGAAAATTTGAAAAATCGTATCGTGGAACATAACAAAGGAAAAGTGCCTAGCACAAGAGATAGAAGACCTTTAAAATTCGTGTATTGTGAAGCCAGTAATAATGTAAAAGATGCTGCACATAGAGAAAAGTATTTAAAAACTGCTTGGGGTAAGAGATATCTAAAAAATAGACTGAAAAATGATGCATAATTTTCTATCTAACGGGGGGCTCAATTTTATAGTTGTTCACTCTGTTCACAAATAAAATTGGCATGCTTCCCGAAGAAATAAAAAAATTCATTGAGATTTTTGAAAAACTTCCCTCCATCGGCCCCCGGCAAGCAACCAGATTGGCTTTCCGCTTTGTCTCCCTGGGAACAGCCAAAATCGAAGAAATTGCCAGGGCTATTTTTGATTTGAATAAAATAAAAACCTGTTCCAGGTGCTTTTTTATTTATTCGGGAGAGGGTGATATTTGCCAACGGTGTGTCGACAAAAACCGCCAAAGAGACATTTTTATGGTTTTGGAAAAGGAAACGGACTTAATCACCATTGAAAGAACAAAAAAATACAACGGCTTGTATCTGGTTTTGGGAGAGCTGACCAAAAGCGGCGTTTTGGAAAGCTGGCAGAAGTTGCGGCTGGGGATTTTAAAAAAAATCATTGAACAGGAATTACCGTCAAAAAAAGCCAAAGAAATCATCATTGCTCTCAATCCCAATACTTACGGAGATCTAAATACTTCTTTAATTGAAAAAGAGCTAAAGAGCCACGCCCAAAAAATCTCCCGTCTGGGGAGAGGCATTCCTACCGGAGGAGAAATAGAATTTGCTGATGAGGAAACGCTCACTCATTCTCTCCAAAGGAGAGAATGATACAGATTTACACGGATTAATGGCCGATTACCGCGGATAAGAATCAGTGAAAATCCGCGAACGAAGTTATATTTTAGTAATTTTAACCTC
>MGIN01000018.1:4162-4323 GCA_001793775.1 Candidatus Wolfebacteria bacterium GWA1_42_9 | reverse complement strand
CCTTTGGTCTTTCGGTAGCGGGTCTTGGAATGATATTTAAAAACGATTTTCTTTCTGTCTCTGGCTTGTTTTAAGATCTCCCCTTCCACCACCACACCGCTAAGATAAGGATTGCCGATAGCGGTTTTAGTATCGTCGGCCGTCAAAAGAACCTTATCAAA
>MGIN01000018.1:0-4083 GCA_001793775.1 Candidatus Wolfebacteria bacterium GWA1_42_9 | reverse complement strand
TAATTTTATCCGAAGGAGAAACCAGATACTGTTTTCCCCCGGTTTTGATGACAGCAAACATAGTATGCGAACAGCGCGCCTCCGCTAAAGCTCCGGCAATACGAACGCGCACATGCGAATAAATAACAATTTATACAAGAAGAAATCTACCAAATAAAAGCAGAGATGTCAAAGATAAAGCTACCTAATTTATAACCGTCAGAGAATACATCAAAACCATTCCCAAGAAAATAATCCAAACAGCCGCGTAGGAGACAAGGTAGGAAAGAACTTTCTCCCGGAAGTAAAAAACATAAGCCAGCGCCTGATTCATCAGGAAAAAGACGAGAAAATAAAAAATAATCAAAAGAACGGTAGAACTGCTTCCCGCCAAATCGATTACTCCTCCCGGATTGAAGTGGATAATGACGTTCTTTTCCAGAGCCGATATCTTCAGGAAAAACAAAACCAAAGAGATTATCCAAAAAACAACCCCGGCAATGAGGGGGAAAAGTATATACCTGTCTTCAAGAAAATTCTTCAGATGCTTGGACACATAAATATTTTAACCGATAATTTCCAATCAGACAAATCTATGTATGCGAAAAGCGTGAGCGAAGCTCTATGCAAACACGCACATGCGAATAACAGAGCTGCTCAATGAAAGCTACCAAAAACCAAGAAAAAGAGATAATATAAAAATATGCTGACGCTGACTTTAGAATCCGTAAAGGATTATGAATTGATTGATTCGGGAGAGGGGTACAAATTGGAAAGATTCGGTAAATACATAATTTCCCGACCCGACCCGAATGTTTTGTGGAATAAGAGAAATTCTTCGCTCTGGGAAAAAGCCGATGCCATTTTTGACGCGAATAAAGAAAATCCTTCACTAAAGTTCAGGACGAATTCCCAAAGGGAATTCGGGTCAACTCATTGGAATAATAAATCGGTTCGAGAGCCGTGGGTTTTCAACTTCGATAAAATAAACCCCCACACTAATAGAATTAGTGTGGGGGTAAAGCTGTATCTGAAATTGACGCCTTTTAAGCACGTGGGGGTTTTCCCTGAACAGATAGAGAACTGGAAATGGTTCGGCTCTCTTATAGAGTCCGTTGGTCAAGTATCTCACGATCGTGAGATACTTGACAACAAACCCAATGTTTTGAATCTGTTCGGATATACGGGTGGAGCAACGTTATATGCGGCGGCTTGCGGAGCGGCGGTCACTCACGTGGATGCTTCCAAACCGTCGGTGATGTGGGCCAGAGAAAATCAGAAGTTAAGCGGACTGGAGAAAGCCCCTATAAGATGGATTGTGGATGATGCCAAGAAATTTGTCGCCCGAGAGGTAAAAAGAGGGGTGAAATACGATGCCGTAATAATGGACCCGCCTTCTTTTGGCAGAGATCCCAAGGGAAAAGTTTTTAAATTTGAAAAAGACGTCCCGGAGATTTTAGATTTGGTTTCCAAAGCTCTAAACTCTAAACCCTTATTCTTTCTGATTAACAGTTATTCCCTGGGCTACTCCCCCACCGTCATCAAAAATATGCTGGGAGATATTTTGCCATTGGAAAAAATCGAATGCGGGGAACTTCAAATTCCCGAAAAAAGCGGGGGGAGAAATTTACCTTGCGGGGTGTTTGCGCGTTACTCGGATGACCACAGATGATAGCTGATTCACACAGATGAAGATTAATTGACAACAAAATTGGTAAGTTATAAGTTATTAGTTAGAAGTCGGCTAAAACGGCGCTATCGTCCCTGCCTGCCGGCAGGCAGGTAGCCCGGTCTAGGACGCCCCGATAGTAAAGCGAAGTTTACTATGGGGTAAATCGTGTTCCCTGCCCCTTAAAATTTGTGATGATTTAAGAGAACAGACGGCGCTATCGTCTAGCCTGGTTAGGACGCAGGGTTCTCATCCCTGTAACCCGGGTTCAAATCCCGGTGGCGTCACAGCAATATGATAAAAATAAGAAGGACAAAATTGTCCGATATAAAGACTTTATCCAAAATATATAAAGAGGTTTATGATAAAGAAAAAGTTGGAGAGACTTGGAATTATGAAAAAGCAAAATCTCTTTTGTTGTTTTACTACAACGTAAAGACATTTATTGGCTTAACTGTTTTGGTTGATAAAAAAATAGTCGGAGCGTTCTTTTCTTATATAAAACCATGGTGCGATGGAAAGCATCTTGCTGAAGGAGAGATTTTTATTGACCCTAAATTTCAGGGTAAAAGAATCGGCACAAAATTATATCTTGAAATGATGAAAACGGCTTATAAAAAAGGATGCAGAATTCACGAACTTGTCGCCTACAATAAACCAGCCAGTTGGTATCAAAAGATTGGATTTAGAAAAACAAAGCTAAACCACATGTCTGGAGATATAAAAGAGGTTATAAAGAAAATTAATAAACAACAAATCTCTTGAGGAGTTAGTATCTACTCCCTTCAAATGGCAACCGTATTGGGAGCATGAAGTCACACAAGAAATTTAAAATTAAAATGTCAAAAACAAAAAGGTCGATAAATTCACTATAAACACCTAATTAAAACAATCTATATGAATCAATATTTACAATATATTTTAGATAGTTTTGTTTATAATATTGTTGATGCCGTAATGTTCGGATTGGGGTTAGCTATTTTGATCAAGTTAATTTCTCTAGCAACACCACTAAGAGGTTGGGAAAAGATAAAAGAGAGTAGTCTAGCGTTGGCAATAATCTGGATAACAATCTTAATCATATTCGGAGCTTATACCATCTCTGGGTATTTTGTTCCAGAAGTTTAACAGATTCAATAAAGATGAAAAAAATACTAATAACAATTTCGTTGGCATTAATGCTGGTTTTGGGATTGTTTAGCTTCGCAGATGCTCGAGTAATAAAAGTAAAAAGTTATTACAAACCAAGCACCGGCAGTTACGTCCAGTCTTATTACAAAACTAGTCCAAATAGGAGTAAGTTAGACAACTGGTCAACAAAAGGTAATTACAATCCCTATACTGGCAAGAAAGGGTATGTAAATCCCTACAGATGGTGAACATAGTCAAATAAATACCAATTTATTTGGATTTATTCCCTGATACTGCCTGTTTTAGCCTGTTAGCAGGAGAGTTTTCAATAAAAAACTGGGTTAAAAACCTAGCTCAATTAGCGAGACGATAAATTAATTTTACCAAATATCTATTGCTTAGAATTTATAATTATCTTTATGCGGTATAATGCGCATTAAAAAAACTTTTCCTTTATTGGCCTCACAGGAATGTCTGAGCGAATTAACATTACCAGAGTTTACTTTAACTTTTTTTTTAAAGCAATTCTCTTCTTTACCCCAGCAGATGAAATAAATAACTGTATAAGTTAGAACTTCGGAGTTAAAATGAGCTGTCCAATGATATTTCAGAACCCCACGCAATGCATGGGCATTTTTCAATTTATGCGGAGCTTTTTTAAAGTCACCAAGCCATTTATCAAAATTTTCTCCAACAATCTGATATTTTTCTAAATCACTGTCAAATGATGGCAAATTCTTTAATTCCCAATCATTCGACATAAGAAGTTATCGGCTAAACGATGGATTAAGAAGAATGTTAATCGTTTCTATCCACTCAGGAGAAACATCGAGTTCCTTTTGAACACAATCTTTATCTAACCTCATTAGTAATCTTTTTCCAGGTTTTTTCTCAGAACATTTAACCTCGTTTCCAATATTTATTTCTTTAGTAGAGTGAATAGGTTTAACATTCATTTTGTAAATCTTAGCTAAGAGTTTTTCGGTATCTAACTTACCATATTCGTTTACAACCTCATCGATTATTCCAAAAAACTGCTTATTCTCTGATTTGGAATGGATAAAATCATCAATTGTAAGCTTGCCGTCTTTTTTCAGGGAGTAACCGGATCTATCCTTTTCGATTAAGCCACGATCTACTAAATGATCCAATATTTTTAATAATTCCATGCTTGATGGTCCTCTTTTGTAGATATTAAAGAAAAAATTAAATCCTTTCATATTTTTCATAACCATCAAATATTCTGATAGGAACACCAACTTCATTAGTTTTATTCGTGCAGAGAATGTGTCTTTGTCAGAAAC
>MGIN01000017.1:23672-23779 GCA_001793775.1 Candidatus Wolfebacteria bacterium GWA1_42_9 | reverse complement strand
CCATATGAAGCGCCGGAGGCGCTTTCGTATCGGGGGGACGACAAGCAACTCGACGAGAGTGAAGGAGGATGCCTGCCTGCTCGCCTCGCTAAAGCTCCGGCGAAGCG
>MGIN01000017.1:9898-23639 GCA_001793775.1 Candidatus Wolfebacteria bacterium GWA1_42_9 | reverse complement strand
AAATGTTTTGCATTTTCTTTTTGGTAGTGACGATGAGAAGCTCAATTAAAGTAAATGGGTTCTGATTTGCGCCCGCCATGATGATGCAGTCAATCTCCTATAAATTTTTAGCCGACTAAAACATCTATATCATCCTGAAATTCTTTAGCCCGGGAAACAACTCTCTCTCCATAAGTGGAAAGATAATACTGCCACCTTCCTCCGGCATAATATCTGGCAGCCGCCACTTTTTCTTCATACAAAGAGGCTCCGCTCCCGGCTCCGGCATTTTTCAGATAAAGAGCCGTTGCCACAAAAGCGTCCAAATTATTCCAGGGGGATGGAGGATTATTTCCGGACAAAGAAGCAATCTGGTCTTCATATCTTGCCCAAGTGGAAGGGATAAACTGAGCCGGGCCCATTCCGCCACCATAGGCCCCGTCAGAAGGAATGGGGCAGGAGACCATCATATTATCCGGATTGAGTCCCAGTTCTTTGGTTATCTCCAAAAATATAGGAATGTCTCTTGTTGGATGCATCGTTGTCGGATTGCTGGCTCGAGCCGGATAGTAGGGATTAACGTTATATTTGCACTGACCGACGTTTCTGCCCAAAGCCGATTCCCTGTCAAGCACCGCCAAAATAAGAGCCGCTCTTACACCAGTAGCATCGGAAGCGGCTTTGGCAAATTTGTAGGCCTCTCCAAAAGAAAGCTCTCCCCCGCCCAAGAGTTCGAAGATTTGACTCCTAATCTGAGCGGCTGTCTTTTTTCTTTCTGTCAAAAGCTCCTGATATTTTGATTCCTGACCTTTAGTAACTTGGAGCAAATCCTTTTTATCACTCTCAACTTTTTTGACAGAATTTCTCTGACTTTCCTGATAGGCCTTCAGTTGAGAAACGTCGTCATACTCCAAAGCCAGAGCTTCTTTATGGTCAACGAGCTCATTTTTTAGAGCGATCACTTTTTCCAAGGTGATGCGAAGGTTGTCTTGAACCGCCACTAAATTATTCAAATCCAGAAAAAAATCTGAAAGTTTCGGATTGGCCATCATCATTTCAATAACGCTTATCTGTTCGTTTTCGTAGAGGTTTTGAAGAATAGTTGCCAAGTATTTCTTGTTCTGATTAACCTCTCCCTCAGTCTGAGTAATTTTGCTTTTGGTGCTGTCGATTTCATTGTCGAGCTTGTCCAAATTGAGGTTAATAGCTTTAATTTGAAGATTGAGTTTGGCAATTTTGGCGTTCAAGGTTTTGATTTCCGACTCTAAAGTTTTGCCCTGCTTTTGATATTGAGAAACCGTACTCTCATATTCGGCGATTTGTTCCTCTAATTCTTTAAGTTGAGCTTCCAGTTCGGTTCTTTCGGCCTCTTTGTTGGAAGCGGCTAAAAGAAATCCGCTGTTTATGGGAGCATAGGCCGAGCCCAGAATAAAAGTGAAGAGAACTAAGGAAACAGCCAATGAAATCCCTATCTGTTTAAGAGGCAATCTGACCGTTCTTTTTTCAGACAAAAATGAAACGGTTTTCTTGTAGGAGAAACCTTTCTCTGTCAGAGAGTTATTTTTCCGAATATCCCAAAATTTTTTTTGGTGATTCATAGAATACACGATATTTTTTATATACCAACAAACGGGGCTGGCAAAATAGCCTCCCCGTCATTATATCACAAGGAAAATATTTAGGAACCCTTCTTTTCTTTTGGAACTTCGGTATTTTCAGGTGTTTCTTGAGGCACTTCTTCAGCTTCAGGAACAGGAGCTCCTTCTATCACTTCTTCTTTGACTTCCACTTCCTCCTGAACTTGTTCGGTAATGGTCGCTACCACCGTCTCCGGATCAGCCAGAATTCTAACTCCGGAAGGAACGGAGATGTCTTTAATATGAACGCTCTTATGGAGATCGTCTAAAGAAGAAAGGCCAACAGTCAAAGAGGAAGGAAGGTCGGCTGGAAGAGCTTCTACTTCCAATTTTTCCACAGATTTGACCAGAACTCCTCCTTTTTCTTTGACCGCCGGGGCTTCTCCCTCAAAGTGAAGGGGGACGTGAGTGGTAATTTTTTTGTCCATCCGAACCTGATAAAAATCAATATGAATAAAATTGTTTCCTAAAGAATCTTTCTGGACATCGTGAACCAAAACGGGATAAGTTTTTCCATCAATTGTTAGATTAATAATGGAGCTTTCTCCCGCTTGACCGAAAATAGTTTTGAATTCACTGGCTAAAATAGAAACGTGGATGTTTTCTTTTCCCGAACCATAGACTTCAGCAGGAATTGTCCCCTGGTTTAAGAGGTTTTTTACGTTTTTTCCGAAGATATCTCTTTTTTGAGCTTTTAATTCAAACATGTGTTTGGTAAAGACAGTGACCAAGTCACAACATTTAAAACATAAATTAACACAAGGAGAGTATAACAAGTGCCGACAAAAATCAAGATAACTCAGTTGAGCAGGTTTAAAATCTCCCCTTTCTCAAATTTACTGGCGCTATCACCGCCGTCACTGGTAGCTGTGTCGTTTAATTTCTTTAGAGATTCCAGAGTTGTATTAACTTCAAATTTGCCGCCGGCATTAACCGCATAAGAATAAAAAAAAGAGGAGGAGGTGGCGTTGGTCGGGTCAATCGGCAAAGCCGAAATCAAGGGGCCGGTAGGAAACCCGGTAAAATTAACGGGAATCCAGCCAGTGCCGTCAACTTTTTGAAGATTGGCTGAAGAAACACAGTTGTAACTCCATTCAGAGGGAGGAGCGGGCAGTCCCAGATTAGCGCAAGTTTGACTGGAATCCGCCAAGGAAACATAGATAGTGTTAACGTTTCCCAATGAGGAAATTCGAATACCGCCGTACTTGTATTTTGAAAGGATGGTAGCCAGAGTGCTAATATCAGATATTCTCTGCCCGTCCCGACTTTCTTTGAAGATTTCAGCCGGATTAATAAGAATAACGGTCGCCGCCGACAGAACAGATAAAATACCAATAACCACCAAAAGTTCAACCAGAGTGAAGGAACGTTCGCTGGCAGGCGCGGCGAAAAAATTGCGAATATACGAAATAAAATTCGTTGTCTTGTAATGTATTTTTTGTACTTTCGTACACATTTAGTATTTCGTAACTAAAGATTATTAAATATCCTCAGTTTGTCCAAAACAACTTTTTCGATTTCATGAACCGCTTCCGGAAGAATTTTATAAGGAACAATTTCATTGGGGTGGGAGAGGAACGCTAAATCCAATCCTCTTTTCCAGGCCACTCTTAATTCGGTGTTGATGTGAATGACAGAGATACCCGCTCCAATAGCCAGCTTGAATTGATCGCCGGATATCCCCGACCCGCCGTGAAGAACCAGAGGAACGCCGGCCGCTTCTTTGATTTCCCTTATCCTTTCTATGTCCAGATTCGGATCGGGAGCGTCGGCGAACATTCCGTGGAGATTGCCGACTGCCGGAGCCAAAAAATCTATTCCTGTTTCCAAAACAAATCGTTTAGCTTCTTCCGGTTGGGTTAAATCTTCTTTTTTAATGGTTACCCCTTCAGGAATTCTTTCCAAAATAACCGACCCCCCGCCGATGTATCCCAGCTCTCCTTCAACCAAAACATCCGTCTTCTGGCTGGCGTTGTAAGATTTAACAAAATTAATCACCTCTTTGGTTAGTTGGATATTTTCTTCAAGAGATTTCTGACCGGCATCAAAGAGAACGGCATTAAATCCCGCTTTCACTGCCTCCTTAATTTTATCCAGCGAGTGAGTGTGGTCGGCATTAAGAAAAATGGGAAAATCAAATTCGTTTCTTAAGCTCTTAACCAAATCGGCTACCTGGCGAGTTCCGATAAATTCCCTTTCGCCTTCGGAAACGCCGATGATAATCGGAATGTTAATTTCTCTGGCGGCCAAAAAAATGCCTTTTAAGGCAGCCAAATCGGAAACATTAAAGTGACCGATAGCTACATGACGAGATTCAGCATCTTTTATTACTTCACGCAAAGACATCATAAACCTAGTATATCAAAAAAACGCGCACTTGTATCTTGTATCTCGTAGCTAGTAGCTCGTATTCATACAAGACACAAGCTACTTATTGTCAAAAGATATGTATCCTTCGACAATATTCTCCCTGATCATTTCTTCCATCTTTTCTTCTCCAAAATAAGAAGAGAAAATCTTGTTCCACAAAGATTCTTGATGGTGATAAAGATACTTAATCATCTCTTGTTTTTTTATCAGAGACATGGAGGTATCAATTAAATTAAAACTAACCAAAACCTCAATACCGGTATCGGTGGGGAAATAATCTCCTACCCAATTTAACCCTGACCAAAAAGCAAAATCATCGGCGACAGAATTATATTTCTTTCCCAAATCGACAATCATTTTTTCTGCTTTCTCCCAATGTATCGCTTCGGGATTAACATGGGGGGAAAAAAGACGCCAGTCATTTTCGTCGTCTTTGGCCAGATATCTTTGAACAATAAGCCAATCTCCAGACAAAGACAGTTCTTGATTATCCGGCACGTCGCCTCTTAAAAGCGAAGAAAATTCCGTATAAAATTTCTGATTATCTTTTGAGATCCTCTCAAATATCTTGGAGTAGAACCTTACCTCGTTAACGTAATGAAAAAGCAACCCGACGTTTCTCATTAATTCTCCGGGAACATCCAAAGACAAGGGAATGATAAAAATAATACCTAGTTCTTTGAGGTGGCTGATATTGTGATATTTTTTCTCAATAAATTTTTCTCCCAACTGATACCATTTGGAATTTAGGGCTATTATCTCAATATCTCTCTGCTCAAAATCGGAGGGTGATAGGGATTTATACGACTCGAGAAAAACTGAATTTATCCAGCCCTCGCCTTGGACAAAACGCAGAGCCGCGGCAATCTCTCTCCAATCCTCTTTTTCAAGAAGCTCTCCGACCGATTTGTAACCAAACATGTCAATAATTTTTTGGGGTGGTGTTTTTTCTAAAAATTCAACAAATTTTTCTTTTTTTATAAAAAAACCTCGTTTATTTTCCGGGATTGAAGAGACAAAGCTGGCAACTGTTTGATAGCCTTCCTCATGCGCAAGATCCGGTCCGCCCATCAGATCTTTTAGCAGTTGATTATCTCTGTTCAGTTTAGCCGTCAAGACGTCAAATATCTGCTTGGCTGACGAATTAAAAGAAAGGCCTACTGTTTTAAGACGATTGCCAATCGTTAAGATGTTCTCTCCGTAGATAGAATCTAGGACTTCCTTCTTGCCGGTTATTTTTTCCAAAGTCAGACAGACATTTTGAACCGTGTCCTTATCGGCTCTTAAGATTCTGGCAATTTTTTTGCAAGCTAACATACTACAATTTTGCTGTTTTCAACGGAAAATGTTTCCACCGCTTATCTGACAAAAAATTATTTTTGGTAAGAACCCCCTCAGCCGCTCCTACTTTTCCAATAACTGCCGTTGCGTTCGCTTCCGCCCTCCGCAAAGCATACTCCACCTGTTTTTTGTTGTAAGTCGTCGGTTGCTTGTTGTTAGCCGTCTCAATAAGTCCCGCCACAAATCCGCTCCCAAAAGCATCTCCCGCTCCGGTCCGATCTACTATTTTTTTCTCTTCAAAAATCCCGCATTCAAAAAGAGTCCGTCCGTCAGAGACATAGGCGCCCTTGGAACCGTCGGTCATCACCACCAAACCATCTACGTGTTTATCAAGAACCTTAAAAATCTTTTCTTTTTTAAAATAAGAAATGCCTGTTAAATAAGATGCTTCTTCCCGATTGAGAGTTACCACTTTCGAGTAATTAAGAAGAGGAGATATTTTTCTTAAGCCCAATTGAATCAGATCCTTAGAGGGCGCCAGTGCCACAGAGATTTTGTTTCTTTTGAAAAAATCAAAAAGGGATTTTAGGGTAAAAAAGGGAATGTTCCCAGAGACAACATAGGCCCATCCAGTTCTGACCTGTCCTGAGCGAAGTCGAAGGAGTTCGTTAAAGGGAATCTCTCTTTTCTCAATCGCCCCCGAACACCCCCGGCTAACCAAGATAGTCCTTTCTCCGTTCTTGGAAAGAAGAATAAAAGAGTGGGCGGTGGGTTTGTTTTTATCAACAACAGCTAAAGGAGTAGCTTTTTCTTTCTTTATCGCCCCTACAATAATTTTACCATCATTATCATCGCCAACGTTGAAAAAAGAGGCGGTTTTAAAACCCGCCCTGGAAAAAGTGACGGCGGCGTTGTAAGCTCCTCCCCCGACATGGATTTGAGGCGCTTCGATTTCTATTTTGGAACCAAAAGAAAGGCACTGGGCCTTTCCGGTCTTAAAACCTATTTTGGCAAGATGTTTTCTGTCAGAAACGGTTTTGAGAAAATTCTCCTTGATAAAAGTGTCCACCGAAACCGTTCCTATGGTGATAATGTCGTACATATGTATCTTGCATTAATCCCCACTACTTTCTTTTTACCGCTTTCTTGGCAGCATTAACGATATCTTTAGTATCCAAATGATATCTCTTCCACAATTCGTGAAGTTTTCCTGATTGTCCGAAAATATCCTTAATCCCGACAAACTCGATTGGGACCGGATATTTCTGAGAGAGAACTTCGGCTACTGCCGATCCCACTCCCCCTAAAACGTTGTGTTCTTCCACCGTTACCACCGCTCCCGCTTTCTTGGCCCACTCCACCACCGCCCTTCCATCAACCGGCTTAATGGTATGAAGATTTACAACCACGCTGTTAATTTTTTGTTTTCCTAATTCTCTGGCCGCTAAAAGAGCGTTATAAAGCAGCGGCCCCGCCCCTATAATCGCCACATCTATTCTCTGCCCTCTTGATTGCCAAAGAAGATAGCTTTTTCCAAAAACAAAGGGAGTTTCTTTGGTAGTTATCAAAGGGGTTTTTTCCCGAGCCAGACGAATATAAATTGGTCCCCAAAGAGAAACCATCGCCACCGTTGCCTTTCTCGCCTCTTCGGCATCACAAGGAACTATAACTTTCATGTTAGGCATTGCTCGCATAATGGCGATGTCCTCAATTGCCTGATGGGTGGCGCCATCCGGACCGGTGGAAATTCCGGCGTGGTGTCCGGCAATTTTGACGTTGGAGTCATTGTAGGCGATAGTAGTCCTGATTTGTTCCCAGTTTCTTCCCGGAGAAAAAGTGGCGTAAGAATTGATAAAGGGAATCTTTCCGGAAATTCCAAGACCCGCAGCCATAGCCGCCATATTTTGCTCGGCCACTCCGCACTCAATAAACCTTTCCGGATAAACTTTCTTAAACCAATTCACCCTGGTTGATTCTTCCAAATCACCGGTTAAAACAACCACGTTCTTTTCTTTTCCGGCCTCCACCAATCCTTTGCCATAGCCATCGCGAAGAGCCTCTTCGTCAGAGCTTTTGTCGAAAATCTTATGATTCAGTTGTGCGTCGGGATTCAACATATACGATTAACTACTAATAACCAACTACTGACGAATTATGACTGTTTGCGGGTAAGACGCCAGTGGTACAAAAACAGCGGGGTGCCGACAATAATCATGGCAATGGCACTGGCTGCCTGTCTTTGGCGACGGCTGGCCAAATCATTTCTTTGATACTCTTCCAATTCTTTGGGATCGGGTTCCTGAACTGTCTGACCCTTTTCCGGAACAACCCTGGGTGCCGGGTAGTTATAATAGACATCAGCTTTGGTAAAGACCCAGGTTTTTAATCCCAAATTAATGATCTGCACTCCCCCGATAATAACCAAAATCAAACCAACCGCAGAAAAGATATAAATATATATTCTTTTCACCCATTCGATAACGTTAGACATAAATTTAGTTTGTAAAGTTTATAATGTTTTGAAGTTTGTAAAGCTTTACGAACTTTATGAACTTTACTAACTTTTTACTAACCTATTCATGTTTTATTTTCCCACCTAGTGTTCTTAATTGCTTCAATGCTTCTTTAGCTTGTTCTTTATTCGGCGGAACTCCATGCCACCTAAAATCTCTTTCCATAAAACTCACTCCTTTACCGGGAATGGTGTGAGCGATAATTACCGTCGGCTTTTCATAAACCACTTTGGCTTCTAGGACTGCCGCCACGAATTCCTCAATATCATGTCCGTTAACGTCAATCACATTCCAGCCAAAGGCCTGATATTTATCGCGCAGAGGTTCCAAAGGCATTACCTCTTCGGTATAGCCGTCTATTTGGATGTTATTCCTGTCAGCTATGGCGGTCAGGTTGCTCAGACGATTTTTTCCGGCAAACATTGCCGCTTCCCAAAGATTTCCTTCCTGATGTTCGGCATCGGACATGACCACGTAAACGCGGTGGCGTTCCCCGTTAAGTTCGGCAGCCAAAGCCATACCAATAGCTTGAGAAAGTCCGCTCCCCAGAGGTCCGGAGGTGGTTTCTATTCCCGGTAAACTCTTACGATGAGGATGTCCCTGAAGCCGGGTATTGAGCTTTCTCAAAGTTTTCAACTCATTCATCGGAAAATATCCCGCTCGGGCCAAAGCCGCATATTGAATAGGACAAATGTGGCCGTTGGAAACAATCAATCTGTCTCTCTGTTCCCAGAGAGGTTGTTTGGGTCTATGGTTCAAAACATAAAAATACATCGCCGCAAAAACTTCGGCCATTCCCAAAGGTCCGGCGCTATGTCCCGAGCCGGCTGCCACCAACATTTCAATCACATCTTGGCGCAAATGATTGGCTACATCGTATAAATCTTTGATGCGATGGTGGGATAGAAACATAAATCAGTAGAAAGTATAAAGTTGAAAGTAGAAAGTGAGAGAAGATCAAATCCTGGAAAGTTTTTTATAAGCTTCTTTTGGATTTTGGCTGTCCCAAATATATGACGATGAGGAAACAATGTTTGCTCCGGCTTTTTTGCAAAGACGGGCAGTCTGAAGATTAATCCCGCCGTCAACCGATATTTTAACACGCGGATGATTTTTTCTCAAAAACCTGATAAGAGAAAGTGTTTTTTTGTCAAATTTCTGCCCCGACGGCCCCGGAGAGACAGCCAGGATCTGGACAAATTTAACGCCGGCAGGAACGGCTGGTTTTTGAGGAGATCCGGCAGCTTCTAAAGCAATTCCCAAAACCTTCCTGTTCCTGCGCGTCATATTCAGCAACCGTTTCCAGTCAGTAACTGTTCTTTGATAAAAAAGAAGTCTTCTGAATGGAGAATTGAACCAGCGATTTCGATAAATTTTATTCTTTCCGACCATCAAGTCCGCCTCAAATTTAAAATAAGAAGAATATTTTTTAAGCAGAGCAAAATCAACAAAAGAACGGGTGGAGGCGAAAGATTTTTCCGAGACATCAATGCTCACCCAGGAACTTTTAGGTAAAAAAGATTTGGCCGCTTTTAAGCGGTTTTGAAAACAAGTTTTGTTGGGGCAGTTGATAATGACAATTGTTCGCATGGCATGCTCTACTGACTACAACTCTGTTATGGATATCTTATCCGTATATTGGTACAGATTAGTAATTAGTAGAGAGTTACTCAAAATAGTTCGTGGTTTTGGTTTCCAATTCAGATATTTTTTGGAGGCGGCGGCTGTGGTCGGGATCATTATCAAATTGAGTCTGCAACCAAATCGAGACAATTTTCTTGGCTGTTTCTTCATCCACAAAATCCGCCGGCAAAACCAAAATGTTGGAATTGTCGTGAGCGCGCGCTGTTTGGGCATGATCAGTAGAAAAACACAAAGACGCCCTAACATTTCTGAACTTGTTAGCAACAACATCCATCCCCACCCCCGAACCGCAGATTAAAATTCCCCTTCCCAGAGAAATGTCTCTGCTTACTTCTTTGGCAACCGCCGCGGCAAAATCAACGTAGTCATCATTTTCATCTAACTTATCGTTGCCAAAATCCACCGCTTCGTATCCGGAATTTTGAAGATGTTTTTTGAGAATCTCTTTTAAGTTATATCCGCGATGATCAGCAGCGATATAGATAAGCATATAAGATAAGTATAAACCCCCACACCAATTAAGTGAAGTATTTTAATTAGTGTGGGGGTAAAGTAGGAAGTATAAAGTTTAAAGTGAAACACCATTCTTTATCTCCGGTTGGAAATATTGATTGATTGGCACCCTATAAGTTTTTACGTCTTTTATTTTATTTCCCTCCAAGATAATTTCTCCGGCCAGTCCTTCCATTGTTTTTTTGGAAAAAATTTGGTCAAAGACAAAATTTCCCAAGCTGTAAAATATAATTCCTACTCGCCCTGAGCTTGTCGAAGGGTATTTTTCCACTTCCTGCACTACGTGAGGATGGTGACCAACAATAATATCAGCCCCGGCGTCAATTAAGCCGTGAGCAATATTTTTTTGCCACTGACCAGCACTTGTTTCATACTCATTCCCCCAGTGGAGTGAGACTACGATAAAATCAATTAAATTATCTTTCTTTATACTTTCTACTTTTAACTTTATATCCTCAACATCCCACTGGCTTATACCGGCAGAATCGGCATCGGCTTCCAAACTTTTCGGATAGAGATTGGTAAAGGCTAGAAAGCCGATTCTTAATCCCTGACTGTCGATTATTTTTACGGAGTTGGCTTCTTCAAAATTTTCTCCCGCTCCTACCGGATAGATTTCATTCGGTTTCAATATTGAAACCGTGTCTAAAAGAGCAACTGCCCCGTAGTCCCAAATGTGATTGTTGGCAACTGACAACACATCAAACCCGGCATAAGCTAATCCTTCTACTACTCTCGAATCAGCTCGAAAAGAATATTCGCTCCCCTGATTTTTTCCCCTATCAGAAATTGGTCCTTCTAAATTGCCGAATGTGATATCGGCTTTTTTTAGAAAATCAGCGGACAATCTAAAAGGAAATTCGTAATCTCCTTTGACACAATCATTTGGACTTTTTCCACCCGATAGACCATCTACCACATACAAACTACTATCTTTACATCTCTTCTCCATTTGTCTGCCCACGGCGCGAGAAAGCATAATGTCGCCAACAAAAACAAGAGAGATGTTTTTATTACCTGCTCCTCCACAATCATTTCTGTCAAGTATTTCACGATCGTGAGATACTTGACAAACTGATGAGACTAAAAGATTTTTCACCAGAGAAGCTTGAAGTTGAGACTCCAGAGACAGTTCCCGGACAGAAAAAATTTGACCGCCGACGTAAGCAAAACTCCCAAAAGCGACGAAAGAAGCAGCAATAAAAATCACCCAATATTTCATGTAAAAATCGTATCATTCTTCATGAAAAAATAAAAACCTCTTTTACAAGGTTTTATTTAGAAATTAGAAATTGTTAATTAGAAATTTACATTAGTGAAGTACATCCTTTATTTTAAGCAGATGTTTCACTAATGTACTGGCGTATCCCCACTCGTTATCGTACCACGACAAAACTTTCACCAAATCTCCGTCAATCACTTTGGTGAATTTCAAGTCAACAATCGCTCCGTAGGACTCGCCGATAATATCTGATGAAACAATCGGGTCTTTGGTAACTTTCAAAACTCCCTGCCATTCGGACGACTGGGCAGCTTTAGTTAAAATCTCGTTAATTTCTTCAACCGATGTCACTCTTTTGGCCACAAAAGTAATATCAGCCACAGAACCGCAGATCACCGGAACCCGCAGAGCAATACCGTCGAATTTTCCTTCCAACTCAGGCAGGGCACGAGCCACGGCAGTGGCCGCTCCAGTGGTTGAAGGAGAAATATTTTGGGCGGCGGCCCGTCCGCGGCGATAATCTTCTCCCCTTACCGGTCCGTCAACAATGTTCTGGGTAGCAGTATAGGCATGAACGGTATTTAAAACGGCTTTTTTAATTCCCGGTTCTTTAGAAAGAACCGCCATTACCGGAGAGGCGGCATTGGTGGTGCAGGAAGCGTTGGATGAAATTTTACAGGAAGAAAGTTTGTCTTCATTAAGACCGATTAAAATCGTCTTTCCAATTTCCCCATCCTGGTCTTTAGCAGGAGCGGTTAATAAAACTCTTTTAGCTCCGGACTCCAGATGAGTTTTAGCTCTCTCATACGACTCGAAAGCTCCCGTCGATTCAATCACTATATCAATATCCAAGGCTCCCCAGGGAAGTTTAGTGGGATCTTTTTCCTGAAGAAAATGAATTTTTTTGCCGTCAACCGAGAGAATATTTTTTGCCGAATCTATCTCAATTTCTTTGTTCCAAGTCCGATAAACGGTATCATACTTCAAAAGATAGGCTAGGTTCTCTAAACTCCCCAAATCGTTGATAGCGACAACATTAACGCCCCTTTCTTCAAGAGCCTGCCTAAAAAATAAGCGACCGATTCTACCAAATCCATTTATAGCTATCTTCATTTTATTATTATACCAAATACAAGTTACTAGATACCAGCTGCTATCTTATGGTTGCTCCTAATTCCTCTTTTGTTTTCTCTATAATTTTCTCCTGAATTTGATTAACTTCTTCGTTGGTGAGTGTTCTTTCCGGTGAACGATAAATGATTCTGAAGGTATAGCTTAATTTGTCATTACCGAATTTTTCATCGTCCTCGTATTTATCAGTCAGTTTCACCTCTTCCACCAGATTGCCGGCATAGTCCCTGACAATTTCATAATAGTTGTTCAAGCTCATACTTTTCGGCACCACAAAAGAAATATCCCGATAAGTCATGGGAAACTTGCTGACTTCCTTATATTGGCTGTCAATATTTTTAAATTGGGAAGTAATCCTTGGATCGTCCGACCAGAAAATTCTGATGTCGGGAATATTCATTTTGACCATGGCAATTCTTTCCAAACCAAAACCGAAGGCCCAGCCATTGTAAACAGACGGATCTATGTTGAGATTGGAAAGAACTTGGGTATGAACCACTCCTGCTCCTACAATTTCTAACCATTTTTCTTCTTCCTTCATACTTTCTACTTTATCCTTTCCACTCACTTTTATTTCTATTTGAGTGCTCGGGTCCGTAAAAGGGAAGGTATCTTCCAGAAAACGAAATTTCACCTTGTCGCCGTAAATGGCCTTGGTGATTGACGCCAGCACTTCCCGCAGTTCAGGAATTCCGATTATCTTTTTTTCCTTTCGGCAAATATATAATCCGTCTATTTGGTGAAAAACGGGAAAGTGATTTCTATCTATTTCATCCTTTCGAAAAACCTTGCCGTAGCTTAAAAGCCCTATTTCGCCTTCTCCGTTAAGTTTTTTGAGAACGTTTTCTTTTTGAAGGTAAAAGGGCCACATAACCGTGGTCTGGGTCCTCAAAATATAGTCCTTGCTGATGTAGTAAGTATCGGTTTCCTTCCGACTAGGATGGTCGGCAGAGGCGTTTAACAAATCGAAATTGTCTCGGACGCTGACAATTTCAGGGATTTCGATAACATCAAAATCCTTAAAGGATTCCATTCCTAGAATTTTCTCCACGATAAACTTTATCGGAGAATTTTCTCTTCGGGACAAATCAGGGAGATCAAGTAATTTCCTTATTCTGGTTGCATTTACGTCTTGTCTCTCTTTCAATCCCTCAAGCAATTTCTCGCTGACAGGGTCCTTGGCTACGATGTAATCCCTTTTATCCATAAAAAATTTTATTTTAAAAATGAACTCCTGGTGCACAGGGGGGGATTTGAACCCCCACGCCTTGCGGCACACCCCCCTCAAAGGTGCGAGTCTACCAGTTCCTCCACCTGTGCTTACTTTCTTACAGAATATATCATCAAAAAACTTCAAAAACAACAAAAAGGCCCATCAGCCTTTTTATCTTAGATATCACTAGATACCAACTACTATTATAACGATACCCCCAATTTCTGCTGAATTTTCT
>MGIN01000017.1:3019-9875 GCA_001793775.1 Candidatus Wolfebacteria bacterium GWA1_42_9 | reverse complement strand
AGTGGCACCGCTCTGAGAACCGTGTTTCCTGGCCAAAACCATACCCCTGAAAATACTGGTTCTTTCTTTTTCCTTGTCACCCACTTTTTCGGTAACGATGACTACCGCCCCGGTCTTTATTTTTTTCATTATCTTTTCGTCCATAACAAAAAGAAAGGTACTATAAAAGATTCTTAAAGTCAATCAAAAAATCAGACGGCGGAGGTGTTTCTATCTTGTAGATTTTCTTATCTGCCCCGACAAATTCAAGAGAGAGGGCGTGCAGCATCAGCCGCGGAGCCAATTTGGCGTTGTTTTTTCCTCCGTAGAGTTTATCTCCTGCCACCGGGCGATTGATAGAATTTAGATGGACTCTAATCTGGTGAGTTCTGCCGGTCAGAGGGAAAACTTTCAAAAGAGAAAATTTTTGACCGTTCTTTTCAAACTCTTTGATAACTTCATATTTAGTTACCGCCTCTTTGGCCATCTTGGAAGAATGGACGGTTCTTTTGATTGTTCCGGATTTGATTCCCAATGGTTTGTCAATCATTCCCCTCTTTTCCTTAAAACTGCCGTTAACAACCGCCAAATAAGTTTTTTTTATCTTCTTACTAGCGAACAGATTTTTAAAATAATCAAAACTTGCCTGATTTAAACAGACCAAAAGGGCTCCCGATGTTTCTTTGTCCAGTCGGTGGACAATTCCCGGACGCCATTTGGGATCATCCCCCACTGATTTGACTTCAGGAAATTTTTTGACCAGCCACTTTGTCAGAGTCGGTTCGCCAGCTTTCATGTATGGGGCACCATGAACCAAAAGACCTGGGGGTTTGTTAAAAACAATAAAATCTTTATTTTGATAGATGATTTCGATATTCATGAGAATGATGTTGAATTTTCGAAAATAAAGTAATAAAATTCTGAAAACACGAATAGCTTGGTTTTTCTTTCCGTTTTTGGGCGTGTAGTTCAGTGGTAGAACGCTGCAGTGCCCCGTAGACAGCACAGCTGTTCCACTGGGGTCCTGACCCCGTACAATATGCGCGTGTAGTTCAGTGGTAGAACGCTGTCCTGATAAGACAGAGGTCGAAGGTTCGATCCCTTCCACGCGCACCTAACCAAGCGCCCTTAGCTCAGTGGTAGAGCGTTTCGTTGACATCGAAAAGGCCGGAAGTTCAATCCTTCCAGGGCGCACACAAAATCTAACGGGGTGGGTTGTAAAGGTTCCAGGTTTAAGTCCTGGTGGACGCACAAAAATACCAGGAGCTTATCAATTCTCTACTGACTCAATATTGTTGAAGATGTCGCCCCGGATGATGGCGGTGCTGGAGTAGGCGTTTCTTCCTCAATCAAACCAAGACTCTCCAGAGCTCCTATATTAAATCTGGTTGGAGACTGGGATTGGCTGCCTATTTCCAGAGCCGAATCAACGCTCTCCACCAAAAAACCCACTGAATCCACAAAGATAAAAATAAGAATGACGGCCAAAATAAAACCAATCAATCCAAAGTAAATTTCTTTTTTGTTTCTTTTTAAAAATCCCAAATCTACTTTTTTCATAAAGAGATTAAGAAGAAAAAAGTATCTGACCCCCAAGATCAACCCTTAAAGAGCTCGGACCGCCTCCGGTTAAATTAAGAGAGTCGATTTTCAAAGAATAGTATTGACTCTCTATTTCTTCCAAAAATTGAAGAACGTTCGATGAACTGCCCTCAATAACCGCCGTAAAACCGACAGATCCGAGAACCTGCGAAGACTGGGGATTGCTTTCCTTTCCGAAGTTAAAGGATAACCGCACTTTTTTTTCCTCGGCGACTTTCTGAAAATCTTTAGCCAAAGCAACCAAGTTGTCTTTGCTGGGAACCAGTAAGCTGATTTTTTCTTTATAATTTTTAGCAACCTCCCAATCCTTAATAAGAAGCGAAAGGTTCTCAGCCGATTGAGAAAGAGAATGTTTTCGAGACTGAAGATCGCGGATTATTTGGACCTGATGGTTAATATTCAACTTAAACAAAACCAAGAAAGCCGAGAGAACGGCGACAATGGCTAACAAAACAATCCCGTTTTTGATTAAAGTTTTTTTGAACTCGGACATATATGTTGCCGAAGCTTTAGCGAAGGCGCGCTATTCGTGTGCTATTATTGTATAATAAACTTCAATGGAAGACAATTTGGATATTCGTCAGATTAATCAGAACGATCCTGATTTCCCCAAATCTCTAAAAGAAATTCCCAGTTCTCCGGAATCTATTTATATCAGAGGCAATTTTAGTTCACCCGAAAAGGCAATAGCTATCGTCGGGACGAGAAAATCGTCCCCGGAAGGAGAAAAAGTCGCCGGCACTATGGCCTTTGAGCTGGCTAAAAGAGGAATGGTGATTGTCAGCGGATTGGCTTTCGGAATAGACTCGGCCGCTCATCAGGGAGCGCTGGAGGCTGGGGGAACCACCTGGGCGGTGCTTGGGGGAGGAATAGACAAAGTTTATCCGACCAGCAACAAAAACCTGGCTGATAAAATAATCCAAGGCGGTGGTTGTCTGATTTCAGAATATCCCCCCGGGACAGAATCTCTCGCCTACCAATTTATTTTAAGAAACCGCCTCATCAGCGGAATTTCTCAAGCTGTTGTTGTGATAGAAGCTCCCCAAAAATCAGGCGCTCTGGCGACCGCCCGATTTGCCTTTAAACAGAAAAGGAAGGTGATGGCCGTTCCCGGATCTTGCTCTTCTTTTAGATTTGCCGGTTCCAACCAATTAATTCGAGAAGGAGCGATTCTCGTCAGAAACGCCGCTGATGTCCTGGAAGAATTGGGAGAAAAAAAAGACGCCCAAGAAAAAATAAAATTGGTGGATTTAAACGAAAATCAGAAAAAGATATTTGAGATAGTCAAAGAAAAAGAAGGGTTGGATGTTGACAATATCGGCCAGCTGACTAAACTAAGCCCTCAGGAAGTAGGGGCTCAGCTAATGGAACTGGTTATGAAAGAAATTATTGAAGAAACAGGAACAGGAAAATACATCATCAGTCAAAAGTTAAAAGTTTAAAGTTAAAAATGAAACTAATTATCGTAGAATCTCCTACCAAAGCCAAGACCATCGAATCCTTTCTCAAAGGCGGTTTTAAAGTTGTTTCTTCCTACGGACACGTTCGCGATCTTCCCAAAAGCAAACTAGGTATCGATGTCGAAAAAAACTTTGAGCCCCACTACATTGTCCCCGTTAAATCCAAAAAAAGAGTCGGTGAACTAAAAAAATCCGCCCAAAAAGCGGATCAAATCATTCTGGCTACCGACGAAGACCGGGAAGGAGAAGCAATCGCCTTTCATTTGACTCAAGTGCTGACTCCGGAGAAAAAGAAAATATCAAAATCTTCACCCTCCAAGACCCCCCCAAGAAGCGCGGAAAAGCAAGAATCACAAATCTCCAGATTTGAAAGAATAGTTTTTCACGAGATAACTCCGGAGGCTATAGAGAGAGCCATTCAAAACCCGCGGGAGATTGACTTAAATTTGGTGAATGCTCAGCAAGCCAGAAGAATCCTGGACAGACTGGTCGGCTACGGTTTGTCTCCGTTTCTTTGGAAAAAAGTGGCTAAACGCCTGTCGGCGGGAAGAGTCCAGTCGGTCGCTTTACGTTTGGTGGTGGAAAGAGAAAGAGAGATAAAAAACTTCAAACCGGAAGAGTACTGGTTGATTGATGTTGTTTTTAATACGGAAAAAAATAAAAAACTGGAAACGTCTCTGATAAAAATAGACGAAGAAACGATAGGGGTGGGAAGTATAAAAAATAAAAAAGAAAGCGATAAAACGGTCGACGATTTGAAAAAAGCCGATTTCAAAATACTCCGAATCACAAAAAAGGAGATAAGAAGAAATTCCTTTCCCCCATTTACCACCAGCACCTTGCAACAAACTGCCTTTGCCCGTCTGCGATTTTCTTCAAAACAGACAATGAGAATTGCCCAATCCCTTTATGAGAAAGGATTGATTACCTATATGAGAACCGATTCGGTTAATCTTTCGCAACAATCTTTGGTCGGAGCCCAGCAGTGGCTGAAAAGTAATCTGGGAGAAAAATACGCTCTTCCTTCTTACAGACGATTTAAGAACAAATCAAAAAACGCCCAAGAAGCCCACGAAGCGATAAGACCAACCCTCCCCGATTTTTCTCCCAAAAATCTAGGAGGGCAAGCCCGCCCGGAACATCAAAAACTCGAAAACGCTCAAGAAGAGAAGTTATATGAATTGATTTGGAGAAGGTTTATCGCCTCCCAAATGCCTCCGGCCATTTTCGACTCAACCGCAGTCGATATAAACGGGAAAGGAAAAAAAGAATATCTTTTAAGAGCTTCCGGAACTGTTTTGAAATTCGACGGCTTCCTAAAAATCTGGCCGTCTAAATTCGAAGAAAAAGAAATTCCCCCGATAAAAGAAAGTGAAAAAATAACTTTGGAAGAGGTGATTCCTTCCCAGCACTTTACCGAGCCGCCAGCCAGATACAACGATGCTTCTCTCATCAAAAAACTGGAAGAGTTGGGCATCGGCCGCCCCTCGACCTATTCCCCCATTATCTCCGTCATCCAAGAAAGAAATTACGTCATTAGAAACGAACAAAAAAGATTCGAGCCGACCGAAATAGGGGAAAAAGTAAATGATGTTTTGGTGGAACATTTTCCAAAAGTAGTAGATGTCCAGTTTACCGCTCAGATGGAAGAGGAACTGGACGAAATTGCCCAAGGAAAACTCAAATGGCAAAAAGTTATCGGAGAGTTCTACGTGCCCTTTGAAAAAAATCTCAAAGAAAAATATAAAACAGTGGAACATCAGGCACCGATGACCGAAACCACCGATGAAAAATGCGAGAAATGCGGAAAGCCGATGGTATTTAGATACTCCCGGTTTGGAAAATTCTTGGGATGTTCCGGTTTTCCCGAATGCAGAAACATCAAGCCGCTAACCGACCAGAATGCTCATAAAAACAGCTCTCAAAAATCGTTTGGGAAGTGCCCCAAGTGCGGACAGGGAGAAATTGTCCGGCGGCGGACCAAAAAGGGAAGATTTTTCTATGGATGCTCAAAATATCCGGATTGCGATTACGCTTCCTGGACAAAACCGATCGCCACTGATAACAGCTGATCCACACCAATTGGCTTATTCTATTATCTGTGTTAATCCGCGCGGGCGGCAGGAGTAAAGATTTTGTAATACCACCATTCACGACGCCGCCCGTATCAGCGTAAATCCGCAAGAAACTCTTACTTTCAGCAATGTTCAATAACCTAGGAACATGACCTTGGAAAAAATTCTCAAACAATTTAATACCCATTTTCCGAACGATACCGGTGGACAGGAATTAATCAAAAAAGCCGCCGTTTTTGCCAAGAATGCTCACAAAAACCAAAAAAGAGCCAGTCAGGAGCCTTATTTTAATCATCTTTTAGAAACGGCTTATAAGCTGGCCGAATGGAAACTGGATGCGGCGACTATCGCCGCCGGTCTTTTGCACGACACCATTGAGGACTGCCAGATTCCAAAAGATGTTTTGGAAAAAGAGTTCGGAGAAGAAATTGTTTTTATCGTTGACGGCGTGACCAAACTGGGAAACTTGAAATACCGGGGGGAAAGTGGCGGCAGCGAATCTCTAAGAAAAATGATTCTGGCCGTCAGTAAAGATTTGAGGGTTATTTTTGTAAAACTGGCAGACAGGCTCCATAACGTAAAAACTCTTCATTTCCTTCCGGCCGTCAAACAAAAGAGAATTGCCGCCGAAACAAACGAAATTTATGCACCCATTGCTTATCGTCTGGGAATGCAAAGTCTGGCCGGAGAATTGGAGGATTTAACCTTCCCTCATCTTCACCCCCAAGAATATTTTTGGCTGAAAGAAAACGTTAAAGAAACTTATCAAGAACGGGAAAGATACCTAAAAAACATAGAACCCCAAGTCAGAGAACAATTGGCCAGGGCCGGGATTGTTCCGCTGGCTATGGATTATCGAGCCAAACGGCTTTACAGCCTCTACAAGAAACTCATCCGTTACGAAATGAACATGGACCAGATATACGACCTGGTTGCTTTCCGCATCATCCTCCACACCATCGAAGAATGTTATCTGGCCATGGGAATAATTCATCAGGTCTGGCCGCCGATGCCGGGGAGAATTAAGGACTACATTGCCCTTCCGAAAACTAACGGCTATCAAAGCTTGCACACCACCGTTTTTTGCACCAACAACCGTCCGGCTGAATTTCAGATTCGCACCAAAGAAATGCACGAACAGGCTGAACACGGAGCAGCCGCTCACTGGCTTTATCAATCAACCAAAGGAACTACCAGTTACAACCAAAAAAGAGTTTTTCAGGCCGACAGCAAAGAAAATATATGGATTAGACAGCTGAAAGAGTGGCAGCATCAGTTTCCCGGATCAAGAGAATTTGTGGAGGCTTTGAAGGTTGATTTTTTTTCCGACAGAATTTTTGTTTTAACCCCCAAGGGAATGGCGGTTGACTTGCCATTGGGAAGCACGCCGGTTGACTTTGCCTATAAAATCCACACCCGAGTCGGAGACGCTTGCGTAGGAGCCAAGGTCAACGACAAAATAGTTCCTTTGGACTGGCAAATCCAATCGGGGGACGTAGTAGAGATTTTGACTCAAAAAAGCAAGAAACCTTCCAAAAACTGGTTGGAATTTGTTAAAACCAGTCACGCCAAAAAGAAAATAAAAGCCGCCACTAGAGTCGGCACTCCTTTCAAGAAAATAGAATTCCGCCTGGCCTGCCAAGACCGAGTCAGTCTTTTAAAAGATATTTCCGCCACTTTTTCCAGAAATCATATTCGCATCAGCGACGTTCAAACCAAGAACGGAGGCAGATTTCCTAT
>MGIN01000017.1:0-2983 GCA_001793775.1 Candidatus Wolfebacteria bacterium GWA1_42_9 | reverse complement strand
AGCGGAAGAGATTATGATAAAACTGAGAAAAGTGGGGGGAGTGAGGGAAGTGGGATACAAGATCGTCTAGCAGACAAATGCAAAATGTAAATATCAAAAATAAAAATTCTTGTGGCTCCGACGGCTGCCGTCGGAGCTTCTTTAATTTTGCGTTTTGATTTTTGAATTTTAAATTTCTACCGTTCTTCAGGTTTGATTTTTTGGACTATGCCCATAGCTTCCTCAGGAGAGTAAAAGTGGATAGTGATCTTTCCTCCACCGCGGGAAAATTCGACTTTGACCGGAGCCCCCAGAAAATCAGAGAGTTCTTTTTCAATATTTCTTAGTTCCAGATCATCAACTTGAAGAAGGGAATCTTTTTTTTCTTCTACCAACTGTTTCAATTTGTGTTTGACTTCCCGAACACTCAAATTGCGGCTGGTAATTTGCTCAAAAACCTCCATCTGTTTTTGAGGATCGTCGACTTGAAGAAGAAGTCTGGCCTGGCTTTCATTTATTTTCCCCTGGGAAAGAGCCTCTTGGATTTGAGAGGGAAGCTCCAGAAGCCTTAAGGTATTGGCAATCACTCCCCGGCTTTTCCCAAGACGCTGGGCAATTTCTCTTTGAGTTACGCCAAATTCGTCCGAAAGCCGGGCATAGGCCCGGGCTGTTTCTATGGCATTGAGATCGGTTCGTTGAATATTTTCAGTAACCGCCATCTCCAAAACCTCGTTTTTCTTGGAAAACCCCCGAATAATTGCGGGAACGGTTGCCAGTCCCAAAAGTTTGGCAGCCATCAAACGTCTCTGGCCGGCAATTAGTTGATAAATTACTTTTGTTCCCAAATCAGTTTCTTCTTCCATTTTCGCCACCACCAGTGGCTGTAAGATGCCAAATTCCCTGATGGAAGCGGCCAGTTCTCTTAGTGATTCCTCGTCAAAATTCGTCCTCGGCTGATAAGGATTGAGAGTTACTTTCTCCACCTCAATATGAAAAACAGGACCCTCAATTGAAGGTGCCTTGCCAGAAGGGGTGGATTGAAAAGGTTTAGGTGGGGAATCTTGTTCTTCTTTTTTTAGCTCCTCTTTAACTTCTTTGGCCACCCCTAAAGGATCGTTGGAGACATCGCCGCTGGAAGCGGAATGATGTTTTTTGGGTATAAGAGATTCAAGACCTTTGCCTAGCATGCCAATGTTGTTTAATTTTTACAAAGCCCAACGCTGAAGTAAAAATTAACCACAACATTGAGCATCCCGCCCTCACCGCGAGGGCGGGATTAAAGATTTTATAATTAATAATTTAATCGTTTCACTCTAAATTATTTAATAAAAACTTTAATTATTATTCAACAACTTGAAAGTATTATCAACCTCCTGAGCGATAACTTCCCGAGCCAGTAGTTCATAGGCCCTGGCGCCAATCGACTTGGGATCGTAAAGAATTACCGGTTTGGAAAAGCTGGGCGCCTCTGCCAGAGAAACCGAGCGGGGAATGCGCGTCCCATAAACATGATGGGGAAAATGTCTTTCCACCTCCGAAGCGACGTCGCGGGAGAGAGTTTCCTGCTTGTTGAACATGGTAATCACTGCTCCGGCGATTTTGATATTGGTTCTCAAATTATTATTGACCATCTCAATTGTTCCCAACAGCTGGGATAATCCTTCCAGGGCATAATATTCGGCTTGAATGGGAATAATCACCTCGTCAGAGCCAACGAGACCATTGATTGTCAAAAGGCTTAAACTGGGAGGCAAATCAATAATGATGTAGTGATATTGGTGACGCAAACGGTTAAGAAGTTTTCTTAGAAGAAATTCCCTGTCAGGGATTTCTATCAGCTCCACCAAAGCCCCGGCTAAATCCGGACTGGCGGGAGCAACGTGCAGATTAAACAGAGAGGATTCTTTGACAATTTTGTCGTGTTCCAGATACCCAAAAAGGGCATGATAAATGCTCTCTTTTAAAAATCGGGGTGATATTCCCAGCCCCGAAGAGGCATTGGCCTGAGGGTCAAAATCAACCACCAAAACTTTTTTGCCCAAAGCCGCCAAATAAGCCGAGAGATTGATTGCCGTAGTAGTTTTTCCGACGCCTCCTTTCTGATTACAGATGGAGATTATCCTGGCCATGCTATAATTGTATAGATTTTTGAGCGGAAGCGCAAAAAAATATTACAATTATGAGCACCGAGCACATAAATTTTATGTGCTCGGTAACTATTTGTTTCTAAAATTTCCGTGTTCTTTAACTTGAAATCTTAGACAAATACTTATATTATCAGCAAAAACTTGCTCGGGTGGCGGAATTGGTTTACCTGCCTGCCGGTAGGCAGGCGCGTACGACTCCCGCCCGCCTTGACTTCGCCACAGAGAACAATAAAAATCATTCTTTCGGTAAATATTAAGCTGAGGTGGTGGAATTGGCAGACACGCAGGACTCAAAATCCTGTGGCCGCAAGGTCATGCGGGTTCGACTCCCGCCCTCAGCACATATACAGTATTCGTCAAGGCGAAGTCGGGGACGGCAAAATCGTATAGCCGCAAGGCTGTGAGGGTTCGAGTCCCTCCCCGAGCACCAATACCAAAACACCTCCTAACTTAGGAGGTGTTTTGGTCAGAGGTAACAAATTTTTTAGGAGGCATCAGTAAATAATAGATCAATCCGAAAGATACCAGCGCGACAACCAGGGAACCAAACACATCCAAAGGCCAGTGGATACCAGCAATAACTCTTGAAACAGCCACCAATATCGTTATCAAAGTTAAAATCCAGCCCCATTTTTTGTTGATTAAAAAGACAATAAATACCAAAATTAATAGAAAAACATCGTGTCCGGAGGGAAAGGACCCTCCCGGAGAATGGCTAATCAAGGGTTCCAGTCCCAAAGAAGCAAATGGTCGGGGACGGTCGTAAAAAAACCTAATAGCTTGAGTTAAAACTCCCCGGCCGGCAATTTCAACCAAAAGAAAGAGATTAATCCAATAAACTCTCTTTTTTAAATCCT
>MGIN01000016.1:4157-10547 GCA_001793775.1 Candidatus Wolfebacteria bacterium GWA1_42_9 | reverse complement strand
CAGCAGAACCGTCATAGCTAAGCTCATGACTACCGGAAACAGTTAAATCATAGTTAGAGGAACCGCCCCTGTGGGACCAATTTATAAACTTGGAGTTTTCGAGATTATGAGAATCAAAACAAAACTGACTATTCTTTGAATTTTCAACGTAATCCCCAATAACGTTTTGACATTTCAACAAGTTTGCATACTTGTGTATGTTATTTAAAACCACTTTTTTAAAATTCAATTTGGCGTCTTGCAAACCAGAGTAATTACCAGAATTTATTTTTAAAATCTCTTTTTTATACCTATCCTTGGTGTATTGTTCATTAAAAATATAATATTGTTTGTTGCGTAGATTCACGCATCCAAAACAGTTACGACAGTTACGACAATTTGATAAAAAAGAGGAATCTAAACAGTTATGAGAATTGTAACAAAAAGATAGGCGAGAGGATTTAGTACAATTTATGCATTCGTAGCATAATTCAGATTCTTGTAAATTATAAGAATCAAGACAATCCTTTGATTTATAAATACTTTGAGAAAATGAACAGTTCTCACAGTCAAGAGCCGAGGATACTAAGTAGCAGTTTTTTATATTAATTCCCACAGCATATTCAGAATTGACAGCGTTTTTGTTTGTAATATTGGGTCGAGGAACAACCGAAGCGAGAGAAGCAAACTGCGCGAAAAACGAAAGGCTGAAATCGTAACTTCTCCCGTAATCTATTGGATTCCAGTTATCAGACCACCAATAATCTTGACAGTATACTGGGGCATTATTATTTGAAGTATATAAAGATATAATATCTTCTTGATGGCCAGGCGCTGAACATTTTATTTTATTCAAAGATCTAATATTTCTCCAAACTATTCTTCTTTGCAATCTGCACTCCGGACACCAAGTCGGCGGTGGGACATTTATTTTCTTATAAAAATCAAAATCCTCCGGTTCAATAACGAAGTTTTGTTTGCAGTTTTGGCACTGCTTCGTTTCCAAATTCATACTTATACACTGAAACTTGTCAACTATTATACATCACGCTATTCCACTTGTATATTATGGGGAATGAGCCAGCGAATTAATTTTATTGCCAAATTATTAACCAAACTTTTTCTAAAATTATCCTCCAAAACAGTGCCTAAGTCCGATTGAAGATAGAGATTTTCTTTAGAATCCGGTTCTTTAAACGGTAAAAAAAGGTCTTCCCTTATTATAAGTAGCGGAGCAATTTTATCATATTTTCTCAAGAAACCATCCAACTTTCCCCCATCAACATAAAAATTGCTGATGCGGCAATTTTTTCTCAAAGAAATAATCCCATTGTAAAAGTTTTTTAGTTCTTTGTTGATTACCTCAAGAAAATATTTTTTCGTTTTCAAAGAAACCTGGTCAGTTTCCAAAACCTTGATAATCCCTTCAAAAACCGTCAAATCTACCCCCAATAAATTATTAAACGTCTGGTAGAGATTTCTGAAACCGAAACGGAAACGGTCGTAAGAATGAACACATTGGCCGTTAAAAACAAAAACTTCCGTTTCCCTCTCTTTCAGAGCAAAAATAAGGAATGGAGCATCTTCTTCATATTTTTTACCTTCAAAGAATCTTTTCAGATAGAGAGCGGTCGCTAAATTAACTCCTTCTTCGGCAAAAGCCGTCAGTTTGGCTCTTTTGGGAATAGTTTTAATAAAGTCCGCAAAAATCAGCCTCTGAACAAAAGTTTGGGCAATATTGATTTTGAAAATCTTTCCAGAAAAGCCGGATAGATCCTGAAGATTTTGAGGAACCAATTTTTTATCAATCTTGATGCCACAAACAGTATTATCCACCAACAGAACATCAATTTCTTCAAATTCTTTTTTCCGCACCAGTTCCTTCTTCTGTGTTTCAATTAATTTCCAAAGGTTTTGAAGAAGAAAAGAATTTATCTCTTCAATAGTCAGAGATTTTTTGGGGCTTTCCCTTTTATATCCGAGAAGAGAACACCGGGATTGGCAGTGAGAGCGAGACAAGCTGACGACAATTTTGTAAGGAAAAGGAAAGAAAACCAACTTCAGACAGATTTTAAACTTGCGGCTGTTTCTAAAATTCTTTTCTGTAACTTCTTTAATTAAACGAGGGCTCGACGGAAAACGGACTGATGATTTACCGGGAAGATAAACTATTTTCTCCAACGACATCCCCTCTTCATTGAAACTGACAAAAAGCACCCTTGTTTTAACTTTTTTTACCGACGATATTAGCTTGAGCAGACTCATTTTGAAGCTGTTAATTAGGCCACGACAGCTCTGACTCTTCTTATTCCTTTTCCGATCGATTCTTCTTTGACGATCTTGAACCTGCCGATTTCTTTGGTTGAAGAAACGTGAGGTCCTCCGCAAAACTCGGCGCTGATAATACCGCCGCTTTCTTCCGATCCGACGAAATAAACTTTGACAATATCCGGATATTTTTCTTTAAAGAAAGAAAGGGCTATTTTTTCCGCTTCCGCTTTTGGCATCTCTTTAAAATAAACAGGAAGGTTTTTTTCTATTAAATCATTAACTAATGTTTCTATCTCGGTAATTTCTTCGGGAGTCAATTTTCTGTCAAAGTTAAAATCAAATCTTAGTCTTTCCGGATTGATGTCTGAACCCATCTGGTGAATTTGATCCCCTAATGTTTTTCTTAATGCCCAATGCAAAAGATGAGTGACGGTATGCAGAGCCAGAACTTTTTTCAGCTCTTCTTCACTTCCCGCCTTTAACTCTCCGGTGTCCAGAACAAGGCCGTGTCCCCCGAATTTTTTCTCTACTCCGGCACGGGAAACTTCCTGATGTTTTTGAAATTCTTTTTGAAACTCCGAATCGGAAAGGTTCTTAATAGAATCTTTTGGAGCTAATTCTTTTATAAGCTCAAGAGGTAAGCCAAAAGTTTCGTATATATAAAAAGCGTCTCTTCCTGATATAGATTTATATTTTTGGATTTCCTTAATACCCTTGGCTATGCTTTCTTCAAATCTGGAGTTCTCTTCCTGCCAAGCGCCGATTATCTTTTTCTCGTCTTTTATTTCCGGATAAATATCCCTAAACATCTCCCTTACCTTCTCATATCCCAACTGAAAAATATCCGAATGAATATCGTTTTTTATTTTGATGGCGATGATTCTTCTCAACAATCTGCGTAAAATATAGCCGGCTTCTTTGTTGGACGGTTCAATTCCGTCGGCAATCAAAAACGAAGCGGCTCTAATATGGTCGGCCAGTATCCTTATCTCTCTTTGGGAAATTCCCGGTGCCGCCTGATTTAATACTTCCATCATAGGAACAAAAGCGCTGGTCTCATAAACATTCTCCACCCCTTCCAAAGTAGCCAGCAATCTTTCGTATCCTATGCCCGTATCTATTCCCGGGTTATTCACCTTCATATACGCGGACAGTGACTGACTATTGTCCGTTACTGTCCGTGTTTTGTCTGTGACTGTTGGTGTCTTATAATACTCATTAAAAACAACATTCCAGACTTCAATGTCGTCAACGTAGATTTCTGTAGTCGGGCCGCAGGGACCTTCATTGCCGGTTGGGCCCCAAAAATTATCTTTTCTTGAGCCAAATTTTATTTTTTCTTCAGGTAATCCTATTTCATCAAGCCAAATATCGTAAGATTCTTTGTCTCTGGGGATTTCTTCGTCTCCCCCAAAAGCGGTTATGTGAATTCTTTCCGGATTTATCTGTAAGATATTGGTGATGAATTCATATCCCCAGACGATGGCCGAGCGTTTAAGATAACCACTCTGTCCGAAATCTTTCGGGTCGTCGCTTCCCACTGGCCCGAAGGAAAAATTTCCCATCATTTCAAAAAAAGTCAGATGAATATCATCGCCGACTTCATCTATATCCGAAGTGCGAAAACACTTTTGAATGGAGACAGTTCTAGCCGAACTAAAATCAGATATCGGGTTCAATTCTCCCGTGTAATATTTTTTAAACTGCTGCATTCCGGCAGTCGTCAAAAGCACCGATGGATCATCGGGAATAAGCGAGGATGATTTTAAAACTGTATGTCCTCGCTGTTTGAAAAACCCGAAAAAATTTTTGCGAAGCTCCAAAAACATCGTAAATAAAAAAGTATAGATGGATTCTATACTTTTTTGAGACAAAAATCAAAGCCAGTAAAGTAATTTTGCAACTATTGACTAGATACAGTTTTATGCTCTAGAATAAATCAAAATCAGAAAGGAGGCAGTCCATGTTAGAGGCCTACACCGAGAAGGCAGCGGCGGAACGATCGGGAAGAGTCACCGCCATCAAGGTCACCATCGCCGCGGCGGTCATCATCTCCATCGTCGCCTACATCTTCCTGTGAGCACAACACGCACCCATCCCCCCGCTCTCCAGACCGTCGCCCAGCCGCGGCGGTCTCTACTTTTATATCACCACATTTTTTATATTACCCGATGAGTTTTACTCCGTAAAATTTTTCGGGTTAAGGTTTTGTAGTTCCGATAGGAATCGGAAACAAAGCCCTTAATATTCCTCCAACGCCCTTGATTTCTCATGTTCTTTCATTTTCTCCAGAGCTTTGGCTTCAATCTGTCTGATACGTTCGCGGGTAACGCCGAATTTCTTGCCTACTTCTTCCAAAGTGTGAGTTACGCCGTCGGTTAATCCGAATCTCATGGCGATAATTTCCCTTTCCCGGGGAGTCAAATCATCCATTATCTCCAATATTTTTTCCCGAAGAAGAGAGTGAGCGGTAGTCTGGTCGGGGGTTAAACTTTTTTCGTCCTTAATAAATTCCGACAGAGTAGAGCTTTCATCATCGTCCCCCAACGGCGATTCCAAAGAGAGAACTTCCTGAGAAATCTCCTGGATGTGACGGACTTTGTCTACCGACATTCCCATTTCAATGGCAATTTCTTCAGCCAAGGGTTCCCTTCCCAGCTCTTGGGCCAATCTCCTTTTAACTTGGGTATATTTGGAAATGGTTTCCACCATGTGAACCGGAATTCTGATGGTGCGAGACTGGTCGGCTAAAGCCCGGGTAATGGCCTGTCTTATCCACCAAGTAGCGTAGGTAGAAAATTTAAATCCCTTCCGGTAATCAAATTTATCCACTGCCCGCGAGAGCCCAATATTTCCTTCCTGAATCAAATCCAAAAGACCCAAGTTGGCGCTTCGGTTAACGTAGTGTTTGGCAATGGAAACTACCAATCTCAAGTTGGCTTGAATCAACCTTTGGCGGGCTTCTTCATCCCCTTTTTCTGATCTTCTGGCCAAATCCTTCTCTTCCTGAGCAGTCAAAAGAGGAGTGCGACCGATAGACTTGAGATACATCTGAACGGCATCCGGCAGGTCGGTCGCCTCCAGAGAGGCGAGAGTTTTGGGGGAAATTTCCTTTCCTGCGGCTTTGGGTTCAATCAATTCTCCAACCTCAATGACTTTGATATTAAAGTCGTCCAGTTGACTGTAAATTTGTTCCAGAAAATCAACATCATTTTCAATATTGGGAAAAAGAGTCATTATCTCCGAATCGGTAACAAAACCCCTGGTCCTGCCTCTTTCCGCCAGTTCTAAAATGATGCTCTCGTCAAAAAATTTTTTCTTTTTGGGTAGTGATTTTTTGGTTGCCCTTTTTGCTCTCTTTCCCTTTCTTTTTTTAGAGAAAAAAATTTTCCTTTTTTTCGTCCGACTTTTCTTGGTTGCTTTTTTAGACTTTTTTGATTTCAAAGAACGAGTTTTTTTGACTCGTCTGTGTTTTTTCTGTCTCTTGAGAGCTTTCTTCTTTCTAGATGCCTTTTTCTTCGCTTTTTTCACTTTTTTGTTCTTTCTCCTCATGCCAATTTTATTTATGAGTGAAACGAATAACTATAAAACTGAGTACCCCGTTAGATAAAGGCTTCGCCTATCTAATGGGGTAAAGTCTCCGCACTATCCCGAATAAAATGAGGTTTGAGTGCGCGATCCCGCTCTTCTACAATATTGTATTGTAACATTTCCGTCATAACACATATTCGGGAAATGCGGGATCCTCGCCAACTTTATGCTCACTGTCCGTTTGCAGAAGTTTGCGGGAGTTTTGTGCCTCCGTCAGAACGGAGACAAAGTCCTTTAATTATCTACTAATTTGGCCACTTCGTCAAATTCCCTAAGGAGTTTGGTTACTGTCTCGGTATCTCCAATTTTTTCTTTCTCCCGAATTAACCGAAGAATCTTTTCTCTTTTTTCTTTAAAAAATTCTCTTTTCAATTCTTTCAAAAGAAAGCTTATCTCCAGAGATATTTTCTCCTGACTGGTGCCCTGATACTTGAGAGCGGCTTTCATTTCCAGAAGATTAATCAAATCGCTGGGCTGATTTTGAGATGATATTTTTCCGTCCAGCCAATCTATAATCGGAAGATAATCATCCGGAAAATAACTCCGATA
>MGIN01000016.1:3763-4146 GCA_001793775.1 Candidatus Wolfebacteria bacterium GWA1_42_9 | reverse complement strand
GTCCCAGATTTTTCTTGTCAATAAATATCAGGACCAAAATTTCCAAAACCAGGTTATCCAGCCGGCACAAATTCTCGGCTTCTTGGACAGCAGGAAAATTCGCGGCGTTCTGGGAATATTTCCCCTGTTTTTTCTTAATCATCAACAACTCTTCCAGAAGAACCGACTCACTCATTTTGGTTTTCTCGGAAATTTCCTTAATCCAACGACTTTGCTCAATAGGGCTGTAAAGAACCAGCGTTTTTTCCAGGAGTTTTCTTACCTCGGCTTTTGACGGATGAGAGATGTCTTTAATAATGTTTGTCAGATAAAATTGGAGAGCGGAGATATTTTCCGAGCCAATCAAACCTTTTATTTTCCCGGGGTTCCTAGAGATAAACTCA
>MGIN01000016.1:0-3683 GCA_001793775.1 Candidatus Wolfebacteria bacterium GWA1_42_9 | reverse complement strand
GGCTTTGGCTCCCGCTTCGTCATTGTCAAAACTGACAATCAAATCATCGCTTACTCTTTTAACGGTTTGAAGATGGCTGGGGGTAAGAGCTGTTCCGGAAACAGCTACGATATTTTTGACGTCTTCCTGCCAGAGAGCCAAGAAATCCATCTGGCCCTCAATTAAAAGACAATTATTTTCTTTTTTGATAAATGGCTTCGATTTATGAAATCCGTAAAGAATTTTAGATTTGTTGAAAATGGTTGTTTCGGAGGTGTTGATATATTTGCCGGTGTTGTCATTTTCCAATCTCGGCAGAATTCTCCCCGAAAACCCGACCACCTTACCGAAGTTATTATAAAGAGGAAAAATGATTCTTCCCCGAAAACGGTCGGTGTAGATTCCCCTGTCGTTTTTAAAGATAAGTCCGGCCCTCTGGGTATCGGCCATTTCGTACCCTAAATTGGCCAGATGAATCGCCAGCGAATCAAAAGATTCGGGAGCAAAACCGATTTCAAACTCGTCTACCGTTTCTTTTTTGATATTCCGCAAAGACAAGTAGTCCAGCGCTTCCTGAGACGATTGCAGTTGGTGAGCGAAGAAATCTTTAGCTGCCAGGTTAATATCGTAGAGGACGCCGAACTCCTTCTGGCTGGAGGGACTGATTTTTCTTAATTCTATTCCCGCTTTTTCGGCCAGAATTTTCAGGGCCTCGTAAAATTCGACATTCTCATATTTCATTAAAAAACTAAAAACATCCCCGCCGGTATTGCAGGAACCAAAACAATGCCACGTTTGTCTTTCCGGAGAAACAATGAAGGAGGGTGTTCTTTCCTTATGAAAAGGACAGAGGGCTTTGAAATTCTTTCCTGCCGGCATCAGGTGAACCCGCCCCCGGATAATTTCCACGATATCCAGCTTTTCTTTTATTTCTTGAATGGGATTTTCCATAAGCCAAAGCGTAGCGATGCGAATATACTAATCTGCTAATGATACGAATTCTTTATTGGCATGATTAGTATTTTCGTATATTGGTATCGATACTTTAATCTACCACTCTTCTTATCGTCGGCGCCAACCTGACTAAGATTTCATAAGGAATGGTTCCACACGCTTTTGCTACGTTTGAAACAGAATTCAACTTCTCCGCATCGTCAGAAAAAACTTCCAGTCGATTCTCAATTTTAATTTCGTCTTTGACGGGAGTAATATCAACGGATGTTAGGTTCATGCTTACCCGACCGACTATTTTTAGAGGCGTTTCTTTCCAGTAAACATATCCCTGATTACTCAAAGCTCCGGGAATTCCCTCGTAATAGCCACAGGGTAGAACCCCCAACCAAGTGTCCTTTTTGGCTGTCCAGGTAAAGTTATACCCGACCGCATCCCCCGCCTTAACTTTCTTGATATTAACCAGTTTGGCCCAGAAAGAAAGTACCGGCTTCACCTTAAGACACTTATCCTGGGTAGTATCAAATCCGTAAATTCCAATACCGGCTCTGATTAAATTGCTTTCGGCAGAATTTAAAAATTTTACTCCGGCTGTCGCCGAAAAATGAAAACTTCCCTTCAATTCAAATTTTTTGAATACAGCGACGGCGGTTTTCCAAGTGCGGATCTGCTCCGAGGTTTTCTCCCCTTGATAACTGTCGGCATCAGCCAAGTGAGAAGCCAGACCACTTACAACAATTTTTTTGTTTTTCAAGAGAGAATCAATGGCATCGTAGAGATCTTCCATCACTACCCCCTGACGATTCATTCCGGTATCAACTTTGAGATGAACTGTTAATGGAAAGTCAACGGTCTTTGAAAGAAACTGAGCCTGGTCCAGGGAATTAACCAGAAGAACCGAATTTTTTACATCCTTCAGCTGGGTAATGTTTTTCTTAGAAACATATCCCAAAATCATTATCGGCTTTCTGATTCCGTTATCTCTTAAAGTTATTGCTTCTATCAAACTGTCCACGGCCAGATAATTTATCTCTTTTTTCTTGTCTAAAAATTTTCCTATCTCCCCAAGACCGTGGCCGTAGGCATTGCTTTTTAAAACCGCCGCCAGTTGGTAACGAGGGAATAGTTCTCTAAATCTATCTATATTTTCATTCAACTGCCGGCCATTGATTCTAATTTCCAGCAAACTATCCTGCGGTTTGAATACTGCTTTTTTGTAACGGCGGAGAAGATTCAGTAAACGCATAGCGAATAAATTTCTAATTTCCAATTACTAATTTCTAATGAAAAAATCTGATTCTCAAGTTGGACATTTTAAAATTTCATTGGGAATTGGGAATTTGTAATTTGTCATTCTAATCTTTCTTAAGGTTGAAGTATATCTTCCGTCCGACCGTCGATGGAGATAACGACGCTTTTAACCGTCTGGAATTGTTTTAATGTCTCTGTGATTTGAGTTCTGATAGCTGCCACCCGGCAAGAGCCGCCCACCGCTTTTTCTAACTCCGAATTAAAATCCGCTTTGGCTATTCCGTCTTCAACAACGAGAGATTGGATAATGATTCCTTCCTTGTTGAGGCTGGTAAAATAGCTTTCTCCAGTTTCTTTGTCTGTTGGGCCTTTAATCAGTTCTTCTAAGGATTTTCTGGCAACGGTCTGGGTTTTATAAATGACTCTTTCCACGGGAAAAACTTTGTTACACGAAGCTTCCGGATCCATTTTTGAATTTCCAAAAAAAACTTTAATGATGGTCGTTTCTGATTTTTTAATAAAAACGGGAATGACTACTTTATCTATTTCGCTCCCGTCTTTAGCCGAATAATCAAAAACCTCCAGTGCAGCTGCCAGGTTATCCTGATTGGCCGATTGAGGAATGGTAATTTCTTTGGAAAAATCGCCGAAGAGTCCCATGTCAGGAGCATTGGCGGTGATATTCTCTTCCAAAATTTTCTGGTTGTTAATTATCAGACGGGCATTGAGTTGACTTTCAAAAACTCTGGCTTTCCCCGACAAAGAAATTGTTCCGGAAACTTCCTCATTAGGAACAGGAGAAAAAACAACTATATTGGGCTCAGTCGGCGGAATCTGATTGTCGGCTTGCCCTCCTAAGTTTTGTTCCACAAAATTTTGGAGGGTGAAGTCATAATAGATAAAAACAAAAAACACCAAAACAATCAGCGTTCCCAATAATATAAGAAGATGTTTTTTCTGCATATCTATTTGTTCCTTATTATACCGCTTTTTAAGTGCAAGAGTAGCGCACGAGAGATATTGACAAAAAATCAGTTTTTTGCGATAATCTAATCGGAAAGGAGGGTAGTTCAACTCTCTTAGCACCAAAAAAAAGAAGGGAAAGGAAAGGAGGAGTAGACCATGAAGAGAATCCCAGTACTGTTGGCGATGTTGGCAGTGATGGTGGTGGCCGTTGCCGTACCGGCAGCGGTGCAACCGCAGGATGTGACGGCACAGTGCGTTCCGTGCCAGACATGTCGGGACCAGTTGCCGAACGGGCTGAAGGTGGACATGGTTCCCGGCGTGTGGGACTACAGGTGGGAGTTCCCATGCGGTACGGTGATCGGAACCCTGTCAAGCGACAGGAAGAAGATCACACTGAATGTCCCAGCATGTTGTAAGGTAAGGGTCTGCCGCAAGGCCGGCAACGACTGCAATACCTCCGGCTGGTACTCGTGCGGCCAGGACGTCTACACCGTTGGAGTCAGCAACGGCAAGGAGCTGAGTCACGTCAGCATTGA
>MGIN01000015.1:22056-22238 GCA_001793775.1 Candidatus Wolfebacteria bacterium GWA1_42_9 | reverse complement strand
GCCGTTCCCGTTTTTCCAGCAACATTATACTGGGAGATGTAAGCTATCTTATTTTTATCCACCGCCGATACCATCATCTCGACTACCTGTTTAGCCGTCTCGGGCTCAATTACCCTGCGAACCACTTGAGGCTGTTCATCGGAAAGAATAAGAGGTTTCATCAAAACTCCCCCGTTAGCGAT
>MGIN01000015.1:13963-22046 GCA_001793775.1 Candidatus Wolfebacteria bacterium GWA1_42_9 | reverse complement strand
GCAGTTATCAAACCAATGGGGGTAACGGAAATCCCCTGCCCGTAAGACATCGTGGCAAAGTCAACGTTTCTTTTACTACTCAAGTTACGAAGATTACCTTTAATTTCTCCGGGAAGCTGGATGCCGGTTTTTTCTCCCAATCCAAAGTCACGAACATACTGGGAAAAAATGGAATGCCCCATTGTTTTTTCAGCAAAAATGCTGCCGGTGTTTAAAGATTTTTCAATAACATTGGTCATCGTCTGAAGACCGTAGGCTTTTTCATCCCAGTTCTTGATGGTATAGCCGTCCATTTTTACATAGCCGACGTCATTGTAGGTTGTTTGGGGAGTAATTTTTCCGCTGTCAATGCCAGCCGACATGGTAATCGGCTTAAAGACCGAACCCGGCTCGTAAACCAGCTGAACTGCCGGATTAATGAAACTATCAATCTCGTAAGAAGAATAATTATTGGGATCAAAGGGAGGATAGGCGCTCATCGCCAAGATTTTGCCGCTCCAGGGTTCCTGAACGATAGCCAGTCCTTCTTCGGCATTCCACTCTTTGACCAAAGAAGAGATAATTTTCTCCGTCTCCGCTTGGATATTACGGTCAATAGTGGTAATTAAATTTTCTCCTTCAGAAGAGTCGCCTTTTGCATTTTCTTCCTGAGAAACCCCCGAGAGTTTTTCTTCAAATTGAAGCTCCAGGCCGTAGCGCCCTTCAACCGTTCCGTTATCGGAAGGAGCCAAAAAACCCAAAAGATGAGCTGCCGTTATACCCAAAGGATAAAAACGGAAATTTTCGTTGCGGATATATATTCCCTCAATATTCAAAGATTTTACCTGAGTGGCCTGAGAAAGATTGGCCTTTTCCAAAATAAGCTCGTAAAGATCGTCTGGTTTGGAAAGAATTTTCGTTAAAAAAGTTTCTTCTTTGCCGACAATCGGCCCAAGCAACCGAGCGACACTTTGTGGATCTTTTATCTCTGTAGGAACGGCATAGATGATCGGGTAGTCCTTGTTCAAAACAGCGGGAATTTGGTTGTTGTTTTTATCGGTAAAATAAATAAGCCCCCTTTTGGGACGGGCATAGTTATTAAAAGCATCTTCCTGGGCCTTGGCGATTCCGGCGTAGTATTTATCTTCCCGGACCTGAATAAAAAAGAGGTTGGTTAAAAGCGCACCGAAAACTAAGACAAAAAAAATGCGGATAAACCAGAATTTCATGAGAATCTCTACTAATTACGAATTTTTTACTAATATACTAAAAAGAATGGAATGTGCTCATGTAGATCTGTGATACAGACAAAAAAATTATTGGGTAGCTGTCCCGGAAACAAGCTGGTGGCTATTTTTCAGATACTGGGGAGATTTGTCCGCTATCAGACCACTGGAAGCCAAGAGCGCTTCTTCGTTGACTCCGTCTAAAATCTGATAAAGTTGGTTTTTCAGCTCGGCGTTTTTGACTTGGTAGTTTTCCAGGGTTTCTTTGGCCGAAGCAATGTCGTGCCTCAGGCCGATTAACCTGTTGTAGATTAAAATCCCCCAGACCGAGGCAATCACCAGAACCATCATCAGCAGAGAGATGGCAAAATTGGTTTTTAAATCTTTTTTTCCGAATTCGATTACGGTCATAATAAATATTATTCTAATATGCTAATTTTATGCTTATCTACAAATTGCTAATAAGATCAATTCGCAATTAGCATTCATTAGCATTACATTCGCATATTGGAATCATACTAACTCTAGTGTTCTTAATTTGGCGGAGCGGCTTTTGAGATTATTTATAATTTCTTCTCTCTGTGGTCGGATTACTTTTTTGGAAACAACCCGGGCCGCTCCTGCCCTTTCCCAATTGCGAAAATAGTTCTTAACAATCCTATCTTCCAATGAATGAAACGAGATAATAACGCATCGACCTTTGGTTTTGATTATTTTTGGCAGATTTTTCAAAATACCCTCCAAATTATCCAGCTCGTGATTTGTAAATATCCTTAGCGCCTGAAAAACCCTGGTGGCCGGTGAAATTTTTGCTCTTTTGTAAAAACCCAGGACTGAATTATTGATAATTTTGACAAGCTGGCCGGTGGTGGTTATTTTCTCCTTTTTTCTCGCCAGAACTATGTTTTTGGCTATTTTTCTGGAAAATCTTTCTTCTCCGTACTTATAAAAGATGTCAGCCAGTTCGTTTTCGGGATAAGAGTTGATAATTTCGTACGCCGGACTTCCGGAACTTGTGTCATACCGCATATCCAGCACCTCGTCTTTCCGGAAACTGAATCCTCTCTCTTCCTCCTCTATCTGAAAGGAAGAGAAACCCAAATCCAGAAGCAGCCCGTCGGCCGGAGGCAGTTTTTCTTTCTTTAGAATTTGTGGAATGTTTACATAGTTATCATGAGTAAATATTAATTTTGCATTTTGATTTTTGAATTTTGAATTCGCCGCAAACTTTCCCTTTGTCTCATTAAGAACACCTTCATCCCAGTCCACTGCCAGAAGAGTCCCACCAGGCAAAATTTTTTCTAATATTGCGGCGCTGTGTCCGCCGCCATTGACCGTCCCGTCGATAATGAACTTTCCCGGTCTCAGATTTAAATGCTCTATCGTCTCTTTCAGAAGAACAGGAAGATGGGGCATAATTTTAAATTCCCAGCTCGCTTAGCTTTTCCGCTATTTCATCGGAGGCGCTTTCGGTTCTCTTTTTGTATTTTTCCCACTCCCCTTCATCCCAAATTTCTATTCGGTTATAGATACCGGTGACGACAATTTTTTTGGTAAGAGAAGCGTACCGGCGAAGAGGTTCGGGAATCAAAATTCTTCCCTGGGAATCAAACTCAACGTCGCTGGCTCCGGAAAGCATTAAGCGCGCGAAGGCACGCGAGTCGGATTTGGACAAAGGCATGGCAATAATTTTTTGGGCCAGCGCTTCCCATTCTTTTTGGGGAAGAACAAAAAGACAGTGATCAAGACCACGGGTGATAATTGCTCCGCCGGAAATTTTCTCGCGGAACTTAGCCGGAATAGCGGCTCTGCCTTTGTTATCTAAATTGTGTAAATATTCTCCAAGGAACATGCCGATGTTGTTTATTATTTTTTATAAAACCCGATGTTGAGTAAAAAAAATAATAATCACAACATCGAGCATCCAGCTCTCGCCACGAGGGCTGGAAATTTTAAATCTTTACTCTTTTCTTCAGCGCTCGCCACGCATTGCCATATTGTTTTAACTTCCTTTCTCTTTCCCTGGCATCTTTCTCAAATTTATAGGCCTCATAGTAAAAAATCTCGTCACTTGGAAATTTTTTCTGGTGCTCTTTCAAACGTCTAAAAACATCGTTTGAATAACCTACATATAAATCACCTTTTTTACTATTTTTAATGACATAAACGAAATACATACACCCTTGTACCCAGCCCTCTAAAGAGAGCTGGGTACTAATCGTTATAACTAATCGCTAAAGCTCTTAGATAACGATTGTACACAGTTATCCACAATTCCCCACTTTGGTTTAATTATGAGCCACAAACCTACCTGCCACAAGGGGCTGCCTGTGGATAACTTTTTACTCTTCCCCACTTCAAGGTAAAGGCAATAAAAAACTGCCTTTCAGGCAGGTTTTCTGGTATTTGTGTCACTTCGCCCTTCGACAGACTCAGGATGAAAATTGTCCTATGCAACTTCACTATTGTAGCAATTTTCACAATAAACTATCTCCAGTCTGTCGGGAGAGTAGGATGTCTCAAATTCATTGGGGCATTTCTTTTCTCCATGGGAATGTTTGGCATTGTTCTGATAAATTCCGTTTTCTGATTTCTGGCCAGAACACTGACATTGACGCTTCCAAAGTTTATGAGGATTCCTTGATTTTAATCTCTCTGAATATCTACATTCATGGCATAAGCGAGGCAGAGGTAAATTAAAACGCCTATATAATTCTAACTCGGCACCTATAATACGATATGCTCTTTTACACTTCTGGCAAGAAATTATTTCCTTTAAGATGCTGTCAGTAGCATCTTTAATGTTATCTGGGAGATCATCAGAAGAGATGGATATCTCAAACTCTCTTCTATTAACATCTTTCCAATTATATCCGTTTTTGATGGCGGAGTTCTTGTCCAAAGGATGATAGTCCTGCGCTTTGGTTTCGTTATAAGCCAAAGGAGAAAATTCCGAGGGAATAAATTCTCCATATTTGTAGATAACACCCTTGCTATTTGTGTATGGCATCTTATCCATATGCTCTTTTATTTTAGACACTAACGATTCATATTCACTTTGGGTATATTGTCTATTAAAAACACAGTATTGTTTCTTGCTTAGACCAACGCAACCAAAAAGGTCCGAGGAGGAGTGGCAATTGGCGCAATATTCCAAATTTTGGCAGGCAGGCCAACAATCAAAACAAAATTTGATATTTTTTTGCTTATCCCCACAACTTATTGATTCATACATAAGTTCTACATTGTCTCCCCAATTGGAATAGTCGTAACAATCTTTTACTCCGGCCGTAACATTTTGGATAAATTTTGAATCTTCAACCACACCCACCTCGTAACAATAACGGGCATTTTTAGACCAATAAACATAATCCCCGCTACAATTAACGGAATGATTTGAGTGGATGTATTTAACGGGAAATTTGATTTTAAAATCCTCAAATCTATCTTTTATTTCCATCAATGATTTGTAAGAACCGAGATTAAATTCTTTTATTTTTTTCTCATACTCATCCTTTGTATATTGAGTATTAAAAATATAGTACTGTTTATGCCTTAAATTGATACACCCAAAACAATTGGAGCAGTTGGTACAATCATTCATAAACCAAACATTGTTAGAATCGTGAATCTCTTTAGAAAAAAATGTCTTAAAACACTTTCCGAGCTGGTAACATTCATATATTAATTCGCAAGATATAGCGGCGTGGAAATCAAGAGAATCCTTAACGTCTCTAAAAGCAACTCCATACATACAATTTTCCCCGTAACCGCCGTTAAAACAGAGATAACAGTTTTTAAAACCATTGGCCTGATTGCAATAGTCGCTATTAACCATATTGCGAACCGACTGCACCGACCAAGGAACGTCGTAAAAAAGATCTCTAAATTGCTCAAAAAATGGGCGTTTAAAATCGTAATCGCGACCGTACTGCATAGGGTCCCATTTGTCAGACCACCAATAATCATGGCTATATACTTTTATAGAAGAATCTTCAGGGTATGTCGAAAAAAGCTCTTGACCGTCTAAAAAACTCTTTTTCCTAAAAAGATTGTGTTCGTTCCACTGGATTAGTCTCCTCTTGGCTCGACACTCCGGACAAAATGTCGGCGGAGGTACTTTGATTTTCTCGTAAAAGCTAAAATCCTCCGGCTCTATCCAGAATTCTTGATGACAGTTCTGACATTGTTTAGATTCTCTGTTCATGTTTTGTTTGTCCCGATCCTTTGGATCGTGGATCCACGATAAATATATGATTTAATAAAATCATTATTTATCGGGACAGTTCTGACAGGTTCTGGTTTCGGATTGGAACATATTATTTCAAAAACTATTCTGTAATTCTACAGAATATGAGAATGTTTTTATACTACTTCTTTTAAATAACACTCTTCACAAGCAATTTTTTTATATCCCATACTTTCCGGATAGTAGCAGATTATTTCTTTACCGCAGAAATAGCAAGAAGTTTTACGACCCACGATATAGAAAAGGTCAGCTACTCTTTTCATAGTCCGAACATCCGGATAATTCCGGGGAAGAGGAATCTGATGCTTTTTATAAAATTCAAATTCCTCTTTTTTGATATTATAGGGGCGACTGCTTTCTTGGCAAACAAAAACCGCTCCGGTTATATCTCCGGAAAAATCGTCTATGCTATCAACAAAATCACTGATATTTAACCCGGACAGATCGGAATCTTCCAATTCTTCCCAGGCACCTCTAAAATCTTTTACTTCTTCTTTTGTTTTGGGGAAAAGTATTCCAGCCGTTGATAGGTTATATCCCCCATAGACCATGTCATAAGGAAAGAATTCTCCATAGACACCCCCTTCCTCCATCGATTCTTTTATTTGGCTTACTAATTCGGAATATTCATTTTCAGAATACTGTTTGTTCAAGACGCAATATCTCTTATTTCTCAAACCGGTGCACCCAAAACAATTTTCGCAGTTAAAGCAGAAATTCAGGTATTCTGAATCTCGGCAGTTAGTGCAGTAGTTGCAACTCTTAAGATTATACCCATCAGCAAGTTGATTAATATTCCAAACAAGTTCCCCTTTATAGATACCGGCTGAATCATAAACATTCTTATTTTGTAATCCTCTGCAGTAATAAGAACAATCCTCAGATTCCTCAAGAAAATATGCCTCGTGGCAATTCTTACATTCAGTCAGGTAATTTCCATCAGAATTAGCTGTCTTTACATTAAAATTGATTTTATGAATTGCATCGTTTTTTATATGCTCGCGAAACTGGTTTCTCAAACTTTGCAGGGCAGTCCATGATCTTAGGTTAAATTCTTCAATCTTCCTGAAATATTCTTCTTTAGTATATGGCTGGTTCAATATATGGTATTCTTTGTTCCTTAAATTCCAGCACATAAAGCAATTTCTGACATTACGGCAATCGTAAAGAAAGTAGCTGTCCATACTGTCCCGGCTGTCAAAAGCATAATGAACGTTATAAACCTTGAAACAATAAATACAATCATATGACTGTTCGGAATCGTAGCAATAGAGCAAATCATAAGAATCTCGACATCTGACATTGCGAAAGCTATAAGAGAGATTTTCGCAACTGGCCAAAGACCTACACAAATAACAATTCTTTGAATCCCAGACATCATCAGAGTAATCACAATCCTGGTTGTTGGTTCCAAATTGATGGGGTATGGGGCATTTTTTTTGAAGTTCGGAAAGTTGATCAAAGAATGATTTGCTAAAGTTGTAGTCCATATAAGGAGTTTCCCACTTGTCAGAATACCAGTGGGAACTTTTATAGACAGGAAATTGAGAGCCGGCCGGGTATATGGAAATTATTTTCTCACCGCTTAAATCACACTTTCTCTTATTGAACTTAGCAAAAGGCCAAAAAGCCAAGAGTTTTTGAAGTCGACAATAGAAGCAGTTCTTAGGGACCGGAGCTCCCATCTTCTGATAGAAATCAAAATCTTCAGATTTTATGACGAAATCTTTATGACAGTTTTGACAATTTCTCGTTTCAGAATCCATAGCGTGCACCCTGTAGGGATCGAACCTACGACCTTCGCAATGTGAATGCGACGTTCTACTTCACCCTCCTAACTTTTGAATAGTGGACGGTACAGGATTTGAACCTGTGACCCCTGCAATGTGAATGCAGTGCTCTACCGCTGAGCTAACCGTCCAAAAGTTGGGAGGGCAAGCTAAACGCCCATTTTCAATATCCTAAACTAAAAAACATCGTTTTTCAACAATGCTTTTTATTACCCTCCTTTGTCCCGACAAGTCGGTACCACGGCGGGCACGGTCAGCGTTAGTCAGCGTTTACTGTAATTCAACCACTGCGCCGACGGCTTCCAATTTCTTTCCCGACGCTTCGGTCGGGACCCCGACCCAAAGGCGTCGGGGTTTCTATTTCTTTATTGTAACTCTACCACTGCACCAACCGCTTCTAACTTTTTCTTCATTTCCTCGGCATCTTCTTTCTTAACGTTTTCCTTTATGGCTTTAGGAGCACCATCAACGATACCCTTGGCTTCTTTTAAACCAAGACCGGTAATTTCTTTAATGGCTTTAATAACGTTGATTTTCTGCCCACCGCCTTCTTTCAAAATAACATTGAAAGAAGTTTTTTCCTCTGCAGGAGCTCCCGCAGCCGGTCCGGCGGCAGCCATCGGCATTGCAGCTGAAACTCCGAATTTTTCCTCCAAAGCTTTGACCAGGTCGGAGATTTCCAGAGCAGTCATTTTTTCAACTTGAGAAATGATATCTTCAATTTTTTTATCCATATTTGTTTGATTTGATTAATAATAATTTACTTCTTTTTAGCTACTTCGCTCAGCGTGTAAGCCAGTGATCTTACCGGCGCCTGAAGCATTCCCAGAAGCTGCGCC
>MGIN01000015.1:13359-13951 GCA_001793775.1 Candidatus Wolfebacteria bacterium GWA1_42_9 | reverse complement strand
CAGCATTTTGAATTCAGGAAGTTCTTTTTCTTTTCCTTTAAAGAACCGCCAGACCAAACCAGCCGTCTGGGAAACGTCTCCCTTGCCAAAAACGGTTCCTACCTGAAGGCCAAGAGCTTTAGCATCCAGAGGAATGTTTTTGTCCTTAAGAACAAGGTTTAAAAGACGCTTTTTGATGATTTTGAAAACCCCGTTATCTCCCAGAAGTTTTTTCAACTGGTCGATAAACTTGGTTGAGGTTTTTGAAAAGTCAACAAAAACCAGAGAACCAGCGTCTTTTAACAGTTTCTTGCTCTCATCAACTTCGGCGATTTTTTGCTGTTTAGATTTCATGATATTCTCTACTAATTACCAATCTATTACTAATATACGAATTATTAGTATATTAGTACAAAATTCGTAGTCCGTAGATAAAATAAAATACGACTCCAGTAGTAGAACTTATATCGCCTGCGGCGGATAAAATATATAAGTTTACTACCGGACTTACGCTTTCGATCGACCTTGATACCCAGCCTTACTTTATAAAAAAGCGGCCAGGAATTAAGACCGCAGAAGAAAGAATAGTTCCTCGGTGTGTCTTATTCCGCTT
>MGIN01000015.1:12190-13320 GCA_001793775.1 Candidatus Wolfebacteria bacterium GWA1_42_9 | reverse complement strand
GCTAACAAACAACCATAACAATGTCAATAAAAAGTGTGGCCGAGCATAAGCCCGGCCGAGCAAGGTACGTTTGCGTTAAAGGCATCCCAGATCAAGCCGCTTGCTTGCACCCTCCTTCCCCGTCGAGATGGTATCCCTTACCCCCATGAGAGAAAGTGCGAACGAGCTTCGGAACCTCGTCATACCACTCCCTCCCGCAGGAATTGCAGGAGAACGTGTAGTCGGTTCCCCCGAAGTAGCTCAGATCCGTATGAGGACACCTTTTCTGGAGAACCAGTAGGACGGCATCGCAGAATTTCTTGCAGGCCTCCACCGTTCTCCGCGCCTTTAGGACCAAGTGCGTGGTGACCATGGGTCACCTCCTTTCTATAGAATAATGATTAAAGCAAATATTGATAAACAAAAAAGCGGAATTCCGAAGAGTCCCGCTTTTTTATATTTTATCTCTGATCTCTATTTTCTATTCATCAGCGTCAATCAGCGCGAGCAACAGAAACCACCAAACAGAGAATTATATCCAAAAGAAGAGTTGCTCGTTATCCGCATCAATCGGCGATATTCAATGATCATTTACAAGACAAGGTGAAGTGATTACATAATCACTTCACTGGAAGCAACGTCAATTCTTTCTTCTTCCTCTTTTTTCTTGAAGAAAATCCACCAAACCAGGAAGAGAACAATGACAACCAGAAGCAAGTCAAAGATCCAGTTGCCCAATAGTCCGGCAAAAGCGTCAAAGACAGAAGCGGTCAGGGTTTGTTCGGAAGCGACAACCGCCGTCAGGTAAGCGCTGATAGATTGGAACCGGCCGACGGCATCGTTGAAGTTAAGCACCGCCGAGAAGATAATAGAATCCCCTTTCTTGACGGTATCTTTTACCAAGCCACGAATGCTGACTGCCGACTGATAGTTGGCCGCCACCGCTCCCAAGTTGTAGGAGATACCGTTGGCGTCGCGGTTGAAGAACGGATAGTTGGTGGAAATAAATTCCACTTCGGTAGGCAAGATAATTTTCAGGAAAGCGTTGGAAATATTGTAGTTACAGCCGTTTCTGTAGGTGACGGTGTAGGTAAATTCCTGGCCGCCCGAGAGCATCGAGACGTCCAGAGCCGGAACAAGGATGATACAGG
>MGIN01000015.1:0-12174 GCA_001793775.1 Candidatus Wolfebacteria bacterium GWA1_42_9 | reverse complement strand
GACAACAATCGGCCTTTCAATAATCGTCGGCGTTGTCGGAATAATTACTCCGCCGCCCGAAGTTCGAAAGTTTAAAATATTTCCGTAGCCGGTGCCGTACTGGTTCTGACCCACCGCCCTGAAGTAATAAGTGGTGTTGGCCGACAAACCGGTAACCGCCGCCGAGTAGTTAAGATAGTTATTGGATGACCCCAGGGGCTGAGAATTGGTTTTGGAACCGAGATTGGTGGTCGTGCCGTATTCAAACCAGGCATCAGTCAGCCCGCCGTTGGGACTAACCTGACCGTTTAGGAGAGCCGAGTTCTGATAGATCAAAGTGGCCGAGTTGGTAATCACTAGAGGAATCTGTCCGTAAGAACTGCCGCCGGAAGAGAAGCTTAAGACATTTCCGTAGTTAGTGCCACAATCGTTTCTGGCCACCAATCGGAAATAATAAGTTGTTCCGGAAACTAAATTGGAAACCGACTCGGAAAAGCTGGAATTTCCGCCGACGTATCTGGAATTGGTTGTATAGCTAAGAGAATTAGTGTTGACGCCATACTCAAACCAGGCATAGGCGTTGGAACCGGAAGAAGAGACCCAGCCGTTTAAAGTAGCCGAATTCTGATAGGTGTTGGAAGCGGAGTAGGTCTGAACGTAAGGAGCATTGCCGTAGGTACAGCCCCCTCCCCCGCCATAAGTGTTAAAGGAAAGAACCGAACCCTGGGCAGTGCCGTATTGATTTTGGGCAACCACCCTGAAGTAGTAAGTGGTATTTTGAATCAGGTTGGAAAGAGGGTAGGAAACAGAAACGTAAGAATTTCCCGAACCTAAATTCTGGGCAGCAGAAGTGTTTCCCAAGGACATAGTCGTTCCGTACTCAAACCAATAAGAAGTGGCCGTATTATTGGGATTAACGGAACCGTTGAGAGTGGCGTAGTTTTGGCCGGTGTTACTGGCAGGATTGGTAATCACCAAAGGGGTTGAACCGCCACCGCCGCCACCGCCAGTGGTGGTGAACGACAAAATCGAGCCCTGGGCAGTGCCGTACTGATTTTGGGCAACTACTCTAAAATAATAGGTGGTGTTGGAAACTAGATTGGAGATAGCATAAGAGATATTTTGGGAAGAACTGCCGGAACCAGCCGATTGAGACTGGGTAGTATTTCCCAGACCAGTGGTTGTTCCGTATTCGAACCAATAAGAAGCAGAGGCGCCGTTGGGATTAACCGAACCGTTCAAAGTGGCGTAGGTCTGGCCGACGTTGGTAGCCGAATTGGTGGTCACCAGAGGAGCGTTCCCCTGCTGTTGCTGATAATTGACCGAAACAAAAGAAGAGGCATCACAGGTGGTTCCGGAAGAATCTTTTACCGTTACGGCAGGAGAAAAAGTCCTGCTTTGACTGACAGTATAAATATGTTGAACGGAACTCTGGGAAGAAAAACTTCCTATATCCCCGTCGCCAAAATTAAATTTGTAAGAATAACCCCCATTACCACCGGAAGCCGAAGCGCTTAAAAAAGCGCTTAAAGGACTGTTTCCAGAACTGGGATTAACCGAAAGAAAACAGGTTAGGGAAGAGGTTTCAATCACCGTCACGGTGTAATTTTTTTGAACGGAACCGCCGGCTCCGGTACAATGAATGGAAAAAGTAGTCGTCCCCGCCAGAGGAGAAACAATATCAGAACCGGAGGTGGCTCCACCGGTGTTAAAGCCGGCTCCAGCCAAAACGGAACAATTATCGGCATTGGTAGAATTCCATTTCATTATCACCGCCGTTCCTTTAGGAACTTGAGTAACAGTTGTCCCCTCGGGATATTCCGCCCAAAGATTAGCCGTCGGAGCAGGAGGGGAAGATTGTCCGGTAATGGTATATAAACCGGTGGCATAATATTCAATATTGGAAGATCCCGGCAAAACATCTCCCACTCCGCCAAAGCTGGCACTCATTTGAGAAAGAGAGATGGTATATCCGGGAGCGGCGGAAATTGTTACGGAATTTGAAACTTCAGGAGCATTTTGAGCCCAGATAGTTCCGGTAATTGTTATGGTATTTCCATTGGTCGCAGCCGTAAACCTGGATTGAGCGGCAATTGCAGTAACGGAAGATGTATTTAAAAATGTAAATAAAAGCCTAACCTCATTACCTGGCTGCATATTACTCAAACTAGTAACCCAATTGTCGGATCCGGGAAAATGAGTGTGATCTCCCACTAGAAAAGCTCCGCTAGAAGAAAAACTAGCTTGCCCGGTGGCAAATGAAGCGGAGGGAATAAGAGAAGTCAGCAAAATACCGGCCAATCCGACAGCTTTCAGTGTTTTATTGCTAAAAACGTGTTTTAACATACTTATATTTTTTATTTTTTAACTTGGAAATACTAGCATATTTCATAGATAAAGTCAAGGTTGGCAATGCCTTCTCAAATATTCTACCGAGTGCAGCCCAGCACTGAGCTGTGTTCTGGTGCTGGGCAACTCCGCGCCTCTTACCCAACCCAAAAAAATCAAAAAACTTAATTTCTTTGGGTTGGGGGATGAAGTTTCCATCCCCTAAGCGTACAATGTAATGAATCAGACTGGCGGCCGTCCGCGTACTGGTTCCTTTCCGCCATCTCCGTCAGAGAGAACGACAGCCCCAGCGAGAAGAGCTGTCAACCCGCCGATCCATAGACCGTTGTGATTGTTGATGTCCAGATAAACCCGGCTGGATGCGGAGCCACCCAGGCCGGTACACTCAACCGTGTAAAGCTCGTCGTGCTTCAGCGGTGGAGTAGTTGCAACCCCGCTGATCAGCCCGTTGGTGTGAAAGCCAATTCCCGTGAGGGAACGGCACTCGGTAGTGTATGTCGAGCTCCACTCGATCGTAACCACCGAATTGCGCTTGATCTTCCCAACCACTTCCTGGCCGTTCATCTTAGCCAGAACGAAAACGGTCGGTGGGAGAACGCGCGATTGTGTCACAGGCTCGGGGTGGCGTTCCTGTTCCGCCAAGTTGTCGATCTTGGCCTCAATTCGGCCGAGTTGTACTTCCACTCGGTCGATGCCAGCATCGACTTTCTGGAGAAGCTTCATCTGCTCCTCGCAGACACCGGCAAGGCGATCCTCCTTGGTGATGAAGAGGCCTGATACTGCCCAATCCTTCGGTTTTTCCAAAGGGTTCAAGCAAATCAGGATTGACTCGGCTTTCCGAGTCATCCTGTTCACCACGTAGGCAACGCCCCTGGGTGAAGGGCACGAATACTTCTTGCCGGACCCGCCGACCATGGTGATATCCATTTCGGTATCGGACACCACCACCGCCTTGGTCGCCCAGTCCAAGTCGAGCGCTTTCGCATCGACTCCCCGGCGCCAGTCGATGACCCGCACCGGGTCTTCCAGGAAACGGCAGTACCGAATCTGGTTCTCCTCCGCCTGCTCCGCAGGTGAGGTCTGGGCCATCGCGCCCGGCACGAGAGCGATGACAAACAACGTCACCAACACAAACACGAGAGACAGTTTCTTCATCGCATCCTCCTTCGATCGCCATAGCTCCCAGCGACGGCGACCTTATCGTTCTTACAGCGAATTCGCATGTGCGCGCCTGCCCGCCTAAATTTTTCTGAGAAAAACTTTGGCGGGTGAACATACCGCTTTAGCGACGCTTTTCGCATACCACCTCAAGCAACAACCCAGCTTGGCTGAGTTGTATTTTTGTCTGCGCCTTAACCCGATTCCACAAAAAAATCAACGAACTGTCTGCAATAATATAATAAAAACAAGAAATTGTCAATGTTGAATAAAGCGATTTTAATCCACCAATCTTATAATAATTACGAATTAGCAATCCGCAGATCGGTACTACATTCACGTATTGGAATCGTACCCTCAATCCCTGACTAAGGGGACGAATGAAAATCCAAAAAACTCTTTCTTTTCAAATTCGTTTTTGCCGGTTTTTTCCATAAGAACAACGCTGTTTTTAACGGGTGCGACGATTTTCCCTCCGATTCTTAACTGCTCTTTCCATTCTTTGGGAATATCGTTGCCCGCGGCGGCGGCAATGATTTTGTCGTAAGGGGCATCTTCCTCCCGCCCACGAGAACCGTCCCCTTCAATAACTTTTACTACTCCCCTTTCAATAAAGCTGTAATGGGAAACATTCTTTTCAGTCATTTTTTTTAACTCGGGAATTCTTTCTATGGCCACCATTCCATAGAGTCCGTCTTCATCTTCAGTAATACCTCCCGGGTGTTCTATCATGAAAGCGATAAGAGCTGTCTGCCATCCCGAGCCAGAACCGATTTCCAAAACTTTTTCTCTTCTTTTTAAATCCAAAAGTTCCAGCATGAAAGCTACCGTCAGGGGTTGGGAAATTGTTTGGCCAAATCCGATGGGTAAGGGTTCGTTGACATAGGCCGAATCTTTTAATTCATCGGAAATAAAATTTATTCGGTCTATTTTTTCAAAGGCCTCAATTAAGCGGGAGCTTTTGAGATAACCCAATTCAGTCAGTTCCTTTATCAGTTGCTCGTTCGATTTAATCATAAGGATGGTATTCGGTATCCGGTATATAGTATATAGCATCAAAGAATTGAGCACAAAAAACTTTTTTCCACAGCTTGGGTTGACCCGGAAAGAAAAATATGTTAGAGTGGCCTTTTCGTGCACACTTCAGAGGAATCCTTCGACAAAAGCTCAGGATAAAGGAGGATTACGCCAGTGGATTAGAGGCAAAAGGCCATAACCCTGAACGAAAATAGTTGTGGGATTATCCCGACACGATTCGGGATAGGAGGGGGCAAGTAAAGATGGAGAACATCCAGTTGGTCAGGATGACGGTTCACGGAGCTGGAACCTCTACGCACCAGCTCAGGACACACGACGCCGTGGAGATGGCTCGCAGGATCGTCTCCAGCCCTGGATGGGGCGAAACGTCAAAGATCGAGATCGAGCCGATCAGCTGCCCTCCCAGCAAGGAAGCACCGGCGGTGGTTCGTGCTTCCAACAAGAGGACCAGGGAGGCTGACCTCGACAGTCTATTTGCCTCGGTTAGTGGAGCCGTCAGTGGAGGAAGGGTCGTAACTATCCTCCCCAAGACCTGCTGGTAGAGCAGACCGTATCGGGGGGAAGTAAAGCATTAAAGAGGTTTTAAGTCCTCATCCCTCCGTCTAATCAGTACACCAATCTGCAGCACCTACATGAAGCTCCCTTATGGGAGCTTCGCCAATTTATGGTATGCGAAAGGCGTTAGCGAATGCGCACATGCGAATAATTTTATAGTATGCGAAAAATAATTGTTGCTTATTGAAAAAAAACAGAGATTGAATTATTCTGAGAAATATTGGGGTTATAGTTCAATGGTAGAATTGCGGTCTCCCCGCCTGCCTTGCCGAATGGGAGCTTAGTTAAGTGGTATAACAGCGGTCTCCAAAACCGCGGTCGGGGGTTCAATTCCCTCAGCTCCCGCAAGTACGGTCGCACGTTGCCAAAGCTATGGCGACGGCACGCGGGCAGGTAAAAACGTTGATCTAGGTTCAAATCCTAGTGACCCCGCCAATCATATCAGCACGGTGCCAAAATCTATTAGAGAACACTGTCGAAGGTCAATCTTATTTACTCTGACTTTATTTATCTATATAATTCGGATAGTATATTGAGTATTTGCGCAGGTGGCAGAGCGGTCAATTGCAATGGACTGTAAATCCATCGCCCTAGTGGCTACGGGGGTTCAAATCCCTCCCTGCGCACAGCGAATATTGTTTTGCCACCTTAGCTCAGCGGCAGAGCAACTGTTTTGTAAACAGTAGGTCCTCGGTTCAAATCCGAGAGGTGGCTCAGATGAATTTAACAAACCACATTACTAGCAAGTAATGTGGTTTGTTGTATAATTGTTGTATGAGAATAACAAAAAAGTTATTGAATGATTTATACATTAGAAAACAGATGTCTGCGGCGCAGATAGCAATTAAATTAAAATATTCTATAAGCGGCATCAATTATTGGTTAAAAAAGTTCAATATACAGAAGAGACCTATAAGTGAAGCTATATATTTAAAACATAACCCCGATGGCGATCCGTTCACCTTTAATACTCCTAAAAATATTAAAGATGCCAAATTGTTTGGTTTGGGTATTGGTTTGTATTGGGGAGAAGGAACGAAAGCTAATAAGAACACTGTCCGCATAGGTAATTCTGACGTCAATGTTCTAAAAATCTTTATTGAATTCCTAGAAAAGTTTTTTGGTATAAACAGAGGTTGGTTAAGATTTCAGCTTCATTTGTTTAGTGATTTAGATACAAAGATCGCTGAAAAATATTGGATGAGAGAACTTAAGATAAATAAAAATCAATTATATAAAACCATCGTTACAAAAAGTGGATTACTGGGAACATACAGGCATAAAAGCGAATATGGTGTTATGACACTATATTATGGCAATACTAAGCTCAGAAACATCCTTGTGGAAACGTTGCCAAAGTAAAAAATTATTGATATTATTCCAAAGTATTAAACATTGCCAATGTAGCTCAGCTGGTAGAGCAACTCCATGGTAAATTATTGCCCATACGAGTAAAAATATTCGTACGAGACCCGAATAACGGTTAAAAACCCAGGTACAGGTTGAGACCGTGGCTCTTCACTACATCTGGAGCCCGAACGACTGACAAGGGAGGCTAAGGCTCAGTAAGAGCTATGCCTAAGATACAGTCTAATCCTCATATATGTACTTAAAGTAAAATGAGGTGTAAATGAAGGAGTAGGTCGCCGGTTCAATCCCGGCCATTGGCTCAGATAAAGATAAAGGTTATAATCGTAGAATCTAAATAAAATATGCCCAAATCCAAGTTTTCGGAAAATATGATAAAAATAAGATGCGGTAATTGCAAGAGAATCAATTACTATACCCGAAAAAATAAAAAAACGGTGGAAAAGAAGCTGGAGCTAAAAAAATACTGCAAGTGGTGCCGAAAACACACCAAGCACACAGAAACAAAAAAGTAACAATAACACAAAACCAACTGTGAAAATTAAAAATCCGATTATAAAACAATCGGATTTTTAATTTTATTCTGGAGGTTCCTGATCGCTGTTTTCAGAAGAAGAATGGATCTCTTTTATGACGTGCTCCTGATTTTCCTGGCCATTGCTTTTTTCTTTGATTCTCTCCAAATGGCGGCTGATAAAATTGTCCAATTTCATCACCATCAGTTTAAACCTTCTCAAAACAACAGCCAGAAAGAAGGCAAATTTCTTATCCAAAATTTCAACCCACCGGAAATGAAAAAAGCTCTTCTTTTCCTTCGATGAAGAAGGAGTTGTTTCTAAAGAATTTTCCTGAATGACCGGAAGTTTTCTGGCAAGAACAAAAATCATCACCCCTAAGCTGATGAAGAGTATTAATTCAGAAATGAAGTAGAACATGCCAATTTTGTTTGTGAGCGGAGCAAATAATTATAAAATTGAGCATCCCCTCACCTATTGTAGCAATATTTGTGTATTAGTTCCAAAAAAGATGCGCTAGCCGCCTAACGGCTTTATCTTTATCTTATTGTCCAAATTTTATTACAATAGGTGAGAGGGGGGTAAAAGTTTTGTTCCTCCGACATAACGTCGGAGACAAAGCCCTTTATATCTCGTACCTACAAAATCTCTCAATTCTTATATTCTCTCCCGTCTTGGCGATGGCCTGATTGACCAAGTCGGAGATTTTGAGAGATTCATCTTTAACGTATAATTGTTCCATCAGCGCAGTAATATCGGAAGGATCCATTGAGGCAATTTGCATGGCTATTTGGTGAGCCAATTCTTGAAAGACGCTGTTTTGGGCGACAAAATCAGTTTCACACCTAACCTCAACCAAAACACCAATCCTCCCGTTATGAAGGTAAGAAGCTAAAGTCCCCGAACCGGTCTTTCTCTCGGCTCTCTTGGTAGCTTTATCCGCCCCTCTTTCAATAATCAGTTGTTTAGCTTTTTCAAAGTCACCGGCGGCGTCTTTCAACGCCCTTTGGCAATCCATCACCCCGGCACCGGTTTCTTCCCGAAGCTTGGCTACATCGGAAGTGTTCATGTTTGTTAGTTTCAAGTCTAAATATATAAATATTTAAACACTCTTAATTTAACTCTACTTAATCTTCTCAATAATTTTTGAGACTACCCAGTTGATAGAGGGTTTGGAGTGATCGTTGGCCGGGATAAGGTAATCAAACTCTCTGGGATTATCGTCGTTATCAATAATACCCACAAGAGTAATTTTTTTCTTTTGAGCTTCCCGGATGACCGTTTTATGCCCTTTTAAAGAAGAATCGATAACAAAGACGATATCAGGAATTTTGGTATATTCTTCTAATCCCAGAAATCTTTCTCCCATTTTTTCCACTTCCCGAGAAATAAGTAGTTTTTCTTTCTTGGTGTAACCCTCAAATCTTTTTTCCTGGAGATCTTTTTTTCTCTTCTTGTAGTATTCAATTCTCTTATATAAAACGGAAAAATTGGTGATTAAACCTCCAATCCATTTGTTAACCACATAAGAAGAACCTCCCAAAGCACCGGCTAAGTTAATAATTGATTCTCTGGCGGCCGGCTGGGTGCCGATAATCAGAAAACTTTTCCTTTCCTCCAAACTTTTCTTGATAAACTGCGAAATCTCATCAATAGCCTTAAGGGTTAAAGAAAGGTCAATCACCTCCACTCCGTTTCTGGTAGTGAAAACATACTTTTCGAAAGAAGGGTTCTTTCTTGATTTTTTGTGGCCGTAAAGAACGCCGGCTTTAGCCATTTCGATAATCAGAGATTCATCCTGGCTGCTAAGAGCGGCAAAATCTTCTACCGCCAAATCGCTTTCCGAAGAAAGCTCGCTCGAAGGAATATTTTTCTGGTCAGTATCATTCATGGCTTTATTGGTATATTCCTGCCTACCCTGCCTACCCTGCCTACCCTGCCTACCGGCAGGCAGGCGGCAGGCAGGCGTACCTAATTGGTAGTTAGTAGATAAACTAAATAAAAGTGCGACCTTTTCGCACAAAAAGAGTATATCTAAAAACAAAAAGAAAAGCAATATTCATTAACTAACAACAGACAACCGATAATTATGAAATTGGAAATATTGCTATTTTAGTCGTTAGTGGTTGGTTGTGAGTTAAATTATTCGTTGTTCTTTCTCCACTCCTCTATTTTTTTATGATTGCCCGACAAGAGTACCTGGGGAACTTTCCATGCTTTTTTCTTATTCTTTCTATTAGGAAAGAAAATCTCGGGGCGGGTATAGACCGGGTAGCTTCCCTTTTTTTCTTCCAACGACTCGTTTTTTCCCAAAACCCCCTTTATCATCCGGGAAACAGCGTCAACAACAATCATCGCCGGAATTTCCCCTCCAGAGAGAACAAAATCTCCTACAGAAATTTCTTCGTCGGCGATATATTGAGCTACTCTTTCGTCCACTCCTTCATATCTGCCGCAAATTAAAATCAAATGATTGTATTTTGACAGCCGTTTGGCTGTTTTACTGTCAAACTTTTTTCCTCTGGTGCTAAAAAGTATAGTTCTAACTTTTAACTTTTTACTTTTAATCCCAGTGGTAGAACTTCGTTCACTACGGGACTTCGCTCCGCTCGCTTTATACTTTATACTTTCTACTCCTTTATATATTGGAGCAATTCCGAGTACCATTCCCGGTCCTCCGCCAAACGGTCGATCATCGATCGTCCGGCGCTTGTCGGCTGCCCAATCCCGCAGATTGTAGCTTTTGATTTTTATAATCCCTTTTCTTCGGGCCCGTCCTAAAACAGACGACTGAAAATATTCGTCAAAAACCTTAGGGAAAACGGAAAGGATGTGGAAAGTCATAGAAACAAGTATAAAGCAGAAAGTTAAAAGTTGAAAGTAAATGACAAAAAATAAAATCCCCAATTAAGGGGATTTTATTAAAATCGGTGTAAATCAGTGAACCTGCTTTACAGGTTTTTGATATCCTCCACTGCCTGGTCAACTCTAGAAGAATCTGCTCTAGAAGAGGACATGGTTGACCCTTCCGGCTCTAAAATCTTGAGATTGACGCGGGCGTTATTCTTCATGCCAACAATTCTCAAAAGAGAGCGAATGGCTTTGGCGGTTGATCCTTGTCGCCCAACAATCTGGCCCATATCAGCTTTGTTAACTTTAAGAGTCAAAAGGACTCCCATTTCGTCAATCTTTCTTTCAACCGCCACATCGTCCGGGTTGTCCACTAAAGATTTGACCAGATACTCAAGAAATTCTTGATCTCTGAATTTTTCCATGAATAACAGATTTTACTTTACCCTCCCAACTTTTTAGACCGAAAGTAATTTTTTAGGACTTTTTTTATGTAGCTTTTACCCCAACCGCTTTTGAGAAACTTTTCTCTGGTGTAGGCGTCCTGCTGGTTGAGAAAGGTCTCGGCGTAAATCAAATCTAGCGGGCGCCTGTTTTTTGTGGAGTAAGCTTGCCCTAGGTTATATTTCTTTAGTCTTAGTTTGAGATTGTTAGTGCACCCAACATAGTTATCGCCGTCTCTTCTGCTTTTCAACACATAAACACAGTGGTAGGGCATCAGTCTAAAAAGTTGGGAGGGTTAAATACTCGACCTTTTTAAGTTGTAGTTGATAAAAGTGAAGATTATTCAGCTACCAGCTCTATTGTTGGATTCTCACTTGAAACAACTTCCGGAGAAGTAGGAGCTGGTTCAGTACTAGAAACAGATTCTTCCGGAACGCTGGTTTCTTCAGAAACAGGGGCGGACTCGCTTACACGAGCAGATTCACTTATGGGCTCCTTCTTTGACTTTTTATGAACAGGAATTTTTTTATCTTCAATCAATTTTGCCGAGACCAAAAGATTATGAACAGAATCCGTCGGCTGGACTCCGAAAGAAAGCCATTTTTTTACCTTTTTTGAATCAAGAAAAAATTTATCGGTGTGAGCGTTATACCAACCCAAATCATCGGTAAATTTTCCCTTAAGTTTGGATTTTTTATCGACGACCACCACTCTGAAGGAAATCTGCTTTTTCTTTCCTACCGGTCTCAGCTTAATCATTAACATATTATTTGGTAATAGGTGTTTTTTTCTTACTTTTTTGAAATAAAACAGTCTGGATATCCTAATACGAAACAAATCGGAAGTCAACGCTGATAACTTCAAATAACAAACTATTTGCCGGTACGGGCGTAGTCGGAAACTACCTTGTCCTCCAGCCGCAGGGATAATATTTTAGATGAACCGGTGTCATCCATCGTCACCCCATAAAGAGCGTCGGCCGCTTCCATCGTTACCCGGTTATGGGTAACAATGACAAATTGGCTATTTTTGGCGAAAGTCTTGACCAATTCAGAGAAGCGGCGAGAATTTTTCTCGTCCAAGGCTGAATCCGCTTCGTCCAAAACCAGAAAAGGAGGCGGACTGACAGAGATAAGAGCAAAAAGAACCGCTAAAGAGACAAGGCTTTTCTCTCCACCCGAAAGCATTTCCAGACTGTTTATTTTCTTTTGAGGAATGGAGAGGTCAATATCTATCCCGATCTCCTCTTCCCCGTTGTCTTCCTGACTGACTTCCGGAATCTCTTTTTCATCCTCCGGATTGACGCCGGCAATGACTTTTTCTTTAGAAATGATTTTCATCTTTGCCTGGCCGCCGCCAAACATAATTCTGAAAAACTTATGAAATTCTTCATTAACTCTGCTAAAAGAACTTCGGAATTCTCCGGAAATTTTGTCTCCCAGTTCCTTAATTAAAATAGCCAGATTCTCAACCGCCAAAGATAAATCTTTTGATTCCTTAACCAAAAAATTGTGGTGAGCTTCCACTTCCTCTGCTTCTTTAACCAAAGACTGGTCAATCTCTCCAATACTGGCTAATTCTCCCCGAAGCTTCAAAATCTTTCTTTCCGACTGCTCTAATTCCTCCCCGGAAAAACTAACGTTGAACGTCTCACTTAAAGCCAAATCCTCAAAAGTTTTAAAATGGCGGCCAAAGGAATGAATCTGGTTTTTTAACTCGTCGAGCCGATAGGCGATTTTTTCCTCTTCAAAAACGACTCTTTCTTTTTCTTTCCCGAGAAATTGAAGTTTCTGGCGCAAAGATTCCAGACAGGAAAAGGCCTCTTTAAAACGACTGTTAAATTCTTCAAGGTTTTTTGAAAAATAAGATTCTTCCTCATCTAACTTTTTGAGCTGCTTATCCAAGGCATCAACTTGGG